>NZ_JAGIYX010000055.1:0-29730 GCF_017813315.1 Kitasatospora sp. RG8 | reverse complement strand
CAACATATCTGGCGTTGACTTTTGGCACGCTGTTGAGTTCTCAAGGAACGGACACTTCCTTCGGACCGCCTTCCAGCGGGCCCTCCGGGCGCTTCGTTCTTTCGTGTTTCAAGCTTATCAGATGTACTCCGCTCCGTTTCCGGCGCTTCGTTCATCCAACTCGCTGGTGTCTTCTGCGGCTTGACGCCCCGTCCGACGTTTCAAACTCTAGCCCATCCCCGCTCCGAGAAGCGAATCCGGCCGCAATCCATATAAACGGACACGCCGAATAAGACCCGAGCCGCGTTGCCGAAAAAGGCAAAGCACGACCCAGCCCGAACCGGGAAGTGGTGTTTCTAGGGATTGGCCGCTCCGGGACCGTCCGCGCCGATGCGTGTCCGGTGCTCCCTGTCGAGCGACCAGGTAACACTACGCCTATTCGGCCGCTCAGGCAAAGCCCGGCCCGGACAGGAACCCGAGCAGGTCGAACTCCCCCGGCGACGGCGACCCCTCGCGGTGCAGGTCGGCGAGCATGGCGGCCACCGCGGCGGTGACGGGCTCGGTGTGGGTCCGTTGCTCGGCCCAGCGCCAGTCGCCGTCGGGGTTGACCTCCAGGAAGACCGGCTCGCCGGCGCTGATCAGGAAGTCGAACGCGCCGTACCGGAGCGACATCGCCGTGGCGAGGGTCCTGGTGGCGGCGACCACCGCCGGGGGCGGCGCCACGGGGCGGACGTCCAGCCGGTCGGGGGCGAGCCAGGGGTCGGCGGGTGCGTCCTTGCCGACCTGGAAGGCGTGGATCCGGCCGGCCGCGTAGTAGACGCGCAGCTCGGCCTCGTGCTCGACGTACTCCTGCACCATCACGGGCGGCCCGGGACTCGGCCCGGCGGAGAGGGCGTGCCGGTCGACGACGACGGGGAAGACGCCGTTCAGCCGGCCGGGCGCGGACTCGACGAAGTGGTGGTGTGCGGCCTTGACGACCAGCCGCGGGCAGTCGAACTCGTCACGGGCGCGGCGCGGGTCCGTGGTCAGCATCGTGCGCGGCACGGCGACCCGGTGGCGCCGGGCGGTCTGGAGCTGGGAGAGCAGTCCGGGGCGGTCCGGGTGGATCGCCGTCCGGGCGATCGTGGCCAGCTGGCCGGCCGCGGCCTGCCAGGACTCCCGTAGGAAGAGGGTGTGGGCCGCGTCCCCGGTGCTCTCGATCGCGGACACCGCGAAGTGCCTGATCCAGGTCACGGTGGGGGTCAGCCAGCGGCCGTTGAGACGGGCCGCCCGGCCGTCGGGGGCGACGACCAGGTCCGCGGCGACGAGTTCGTCGGCGTTCAGCCGGGCCCATCGGATTCCCTCGGCCCCGAGCAGGTTCTGCACCGCGTCCAGGTCCGCGTCGCACGCGCGGCTGAGGAGTACCACGCACGGCACGGGCCGGGGCCTGACGTCGACGACCTGGGTGGGTTGCGCGAGCTGCGCGAGAAAGGCCGCACGGGCGTCAGCCACCGGCGTCACCCGTCACCGAGGCCCCGCCCGCCGGCCGACCCCGCGGCCTTCGGTCCACCCGCCTTCGGTCCACCCGCCGTCTGCTCGCCCGCCTTCGGTCCGCCGGCCGTCGCCTCGCCGGCGAGCAGCTCGTCGGCCATCACCAGGAGTTTGGTCACCGTCGCGCCCACCTGCTCGGAGGCGAGCGGAAGCCGCTCCGCCACCCGTTCCAGCAGGGACAGGTCGAGCTGCGCGGTCCGGTCCTTCGCGGCCCGGGCGCCGAGGTCGGCGTCCCGTGACCGGAGCTGGACGAGCAGCTCCAGCACCGTCGCCATCTCGGTCGCGAGCAGCCCGAGCGAGGCCATGTCGCCGAGGTCGCAGCGCTGCCGGCTGTCCCGGTCCAGAACTTCGAGCACACCGACGCAGTCGCCCTCGCAGATGAGCGGGGCGGCCATGATGCTGCGCGGCACGTAGCCCGTGGACTCCGCCGCTCTTCGGGAGAAGCGGGGGCTGTCCGCCACGTCGTCGATCACCACGGGCTGGCCGGACACCATCGCCCAGCCGGCGATCCCGGTGCCGTTCGGGAACCTGGTGCCCAGCAGGTGCTGCTCGCCCTCGCCCGCCACCGCCTCGAAGACCAGGTCCCCGTTCGCCTGGTCCACCAGGAGCACGGAGGCGGCGGCCGCGCCGAAGACGCTGCGGGCGACCTCCACGATCGACTGGAGCAGTCTGCGCTGCGGGAGATCGGCACTTTCCAGCGGGTCAGTCGACACGCGCACCTCCATCGGGTACGGCAACGTTCTCGGCGGCCAGGTAGAGGACGGACTTGAGCTGGAACGGCGTGAGCGACGGGTGCTTGCTGAGGATGAGCGCGCAGATGCCCGCGATGTGCGGGGTCGCGAAGCTGTTCCCGGTGCTGAGCAGCTGCCGGCCGCCCGGCCCGGCCACCGGCACGCGGACGCCCCGTGCGTAGAACTCGACCGGTGGTGAGGGGTTGTAGTAGTAGGTCATCGGGTTGGGGCTGTCGTGGCTGGCCACCGAGATGACCGAGGCGAACGGCCACGGGTAGCTGCGCACCGGCATGTTGTGGGCCGACGCGACGATGACGCAGCGCCGGAAGTAGGCGTGGTCGGACAGGTCGCGCAGGGCGTCGCGGAAGTCGGGCTTCGTCGTCGAGAGGCTCATGTTGATGACGTCGAACCCCTCCTCGATGGCCCAGGTCAGTCCGGTGAGCAGGGCGGCGCCGCTGCCGTGCCGGCCACTGGACAGGACGCGTACCGAGGTGAGGGACGCCGCCGGGGCGATGGACCGGATGACGCTCGCGCAGGCCGTGCCGTGCCCCGCCGCGTCGCCGGGTTCGGTCGGTGCGACGGTGAGGTCGCCGTCCTCGCCGGGGATCACGTCCAGGGCACCGTCGATCCCGCCGACGAGCGGGTGGTCGGCGTCGACACCGCTGTCGAGCACGCAGACCCGGACCCCGGAGCCGTCCGCACCGCCCCAGGCCCACTCCTGGGTGACCGGGCCGAGCGGGCTGACGTCGAAGGGCTCCTGCGGCACCGCGGAGACGGGCATGCTCCACGCGGGGACGCCGGGGAAGTGGTCGCGCGGCGGCCTGCGCCACGGCGGGACGTCAGTCACGGGCACCACCGGATCCACGGGCACCCGCACTACCGGCGCCGCCCATGGCACCACCGGCGCTCCCCGCACCGAGCCACTCGCGGACCCGGCCGGCCGGCAACGTGGCACCCTTCGCCTCGAACCTCCGCAACGCCTCGGCCCCTTCCTCCGTCGCCCGTCCGGTCATCCCGGCCGCTCTGAGCACGATCGCCAGATCGAAGAGCGTCTCCCCGGTGAGGCACAGGTCGTCCGAGCCGGCCGCCAGGGTCCGCGCCGCCGTCGCCTCCGCCACCGCCTCCTCGTGGCACCCCCGGGCGGACGCGATCCGGCCGCGCAGCGCGGCCGTCCCGAGCCTGACCCGCACGCTCTCGGACTCGCCCGCCAGGTCGAGCCGGTCGAGGGCCGACGCGGCGGCGGCCACCCGGCCCTGGGCGAAGAGCTCCTTGGCGATCGCGACCTCGGTGTTGCGGGAGTCCGCGGCGTGCTCGGTGGTGCGCAGCACGCCGAGGCTCTGCCGGTACCGCGCCTCGGCCACGTCGTGGGCACCGGCCAGCGACTCCACGAAGCCGGAGGCGTCCAGCACCACCGCGTCGGCCAGGTCGAGGTGCACGTCGCGGGAGTACGTCAGCGCGTCGGCGAGGGTGTGCCGGGCGCCGTCGAGGTCGCCGCCGAGCGCCTCCAGGTGTGCCCTGGTCACCAGCACCGGGATGAGCAGGGTCCGGCTGGCGGCGAACCGGTGGGAGAGCATGGCGCACAGCTCCAGCCCGGTGGCGACGCGCGTCGGTGCCCACTGCGCCAGTTCGCAGACCGCGCAGAGCAGCCGGTCCTCCTCGTAGCGGTCGTTCATGGCCCGGGCCCGCTTCAGCGCGAGGCCGAACGAGGCCTCCGCGGAGGCCGTCCGCTCCGCGATCAGTTCGAGGTGGGCCTGGAGCTGGTGCAGCCGGCACCGGCTGAGGTCGTCCCCGGGGTCGCGTTCCAGTGCCGCCGCGATCGCCGCCGCGTCCGCCGCCACGGACTCGGCCGGGGCCAGGCCGAGCCGGAGCGTGACGATGGCGCGCTGGATCGCGCAGGTGACCGCGGCGCGGCGGTCCCCCGGCAGCGCGGCCTCGGCGGCGGCGAGTGCGCCGCGGCAGCGTTCCTCGTCCTGGAGCCAGAGGCCGGCATCGCAGACGTGCAGGGCGAGCGCCGTGTGGCGGGGGTCGCCGTCGGGCAGCAACGCGCGCCCCCGTTCCAGCAGTTGGACGGCCGCCGGCAGGTCCTTGCGGGCCAGGGCGTTCATGCCCTCCGCGATCAGGGTGTTCGCCGCCGGCCCGGCCAGCGCGGGCGGTTGGGGGTCGCCGGGGCGCAGCTGCCTGCGCAGGCGGCTGGTGGCCTCGACGTGGTAGACGACGGCCATCGCGTCCTGCGGGTGCTCGCGGGAGTAGCACTCGGCCAGGAAGTCGTGCCAGCGCTCGCGACGCGTCTTGGGGGTGAACTCGTAGGCGGTGTCGCGCAGCAGGGCCTGGGCGAAGCGGACGGTCCCGGCCGGGCCGCGTTCGAGGACCCGCCTGCGGGCCAGCCTGGCCATCGCCTCGTCGGTCGCGGCGGGGTCGATGCCGTCGGCCTCGGCCATCACCCGGAGCAGGTCCCGGGTGAACTCGCGCCCGATCACCGCGGCGAGCTCCAGCAGGCTGCGCTCGGCGCCGGGCAGCTGGTCCAGCCGGGCACCCAGCATCGCCTGGATCGTGGGCGGGATCTGGCTGCCGGGGGCGGTCTCGGCGAAGACGTCCATGAGCTGCTCCGCGAAGAGCGGATTGCCGTCGCACAGCGTGGCGACCCGGCTGTTCACCTCCTGGTAGTCCTGCGGGTAGACCTCGCCCCGCAGTGCCAGCTGCTCCACCAGGGCGGCCGTCTGGTCGCCGGTCATCGGGCCGAGTTCCAGCGTCGTCGCGCAGGGCTTCCCGCCGCCCCAGGTGCTGCGGATGTCCAGCAGTTCGGGGCGGGCGACGCACAGCAGGAGGACGGGGACGTCGTGCAGCCAGGTCGCGACCTCGTCGATGAGGTCCAGCAGGGTCTCCTCCGACCAGTGCAGGTCGTCCCAGACCATGACGACGGACCTGGACCGGCCGAGGGCCTCCAGGAGGTGGCGCACGGCCCAGGCGATGTCCTCGACGCCGACCTGGCCGCCGGAGCTGCCGTCCTGGTCCACGACCAGGCCGAGGGTGTGCGTCACGAGGCCGTGCGCCGACGCCGCGCCGCCCGGCTCGGAGCCCGGTGGTTCGAAGCCCGGCGGCGCGGGGCGGGCGGGAGCGGAAGGGGCGAGAACGGAACGGGCGGGGTCAGGGCCGGCGGGATCCGGGCCGGCTTCCAGGAGCCGGGTGAGCGCCGGCCAGCCGCCGGGGAGCGAGCCGAGCATCTCGGCCAGCGGCCGGTAGGTGATCCCCCGGCCGTAGGGCGAGCAGCGTCCGGACAGCACGGTGACCTCGCCGTCCGGCAGGGTGGCGAGGAACTCCCGCACCAGGCGCGACTTTCCGATCCCGGGAACGCCGACCACCGTGGCCAGACAGACCTGCCGCCGCTGCCTGGCCCGCCGGAAGCTGCGCTCCAGCTCCTCCAGCTCGTCGTCCCGGCCGATGAACGGGGTGACCGGCCCGGGGCCGTCGGCGACCAGCACCGGGGCGGTGACCCGCCAGGCCGGCACGGGGCGGGCCTTGCCCTTCAGCCGCAGCGGTGCGACGGGCTCGATGCCGACCTGCCACCGCACCACGGCCGCGGTGTCGGCGCAGACCAGCACCTCGCCCGGCCCGGCGGCCGTCTGCAGCCTGGCGGCGGTGTTGACGGCGTCCCCGACGACCCGGAAGTCGTCCCCCGGCCTGGTGATCACCACGACGTCGCCCGTGCAGATGCCGGCCCGCGCCTCCAGCTCCACCTGGTACTCGGCGCTGAGTTCGGCGGTGAGCCCGGCCAGCGCCGCGAGCGCCCCGGTGGCGGCGCGCACCGCCCGGACCGCGTCGTCCTCGTGGGCGACGGTGGCGCCGAAGACGGCGAGGATCGCGTCGCCGATGAACTTCTCCACCACCCCGCCGTGTTCGGCGATGCAGGCCCCGCAGCTCGCGAAGTACCGGTCCATGACCTGCCGCAGCGGTTCCGGGTCCAGGCGTTCCGCGAGCGCGGTCGAGCCGACGATGTCCAGGAAGAGCATGGACACCTTCTTGCGCGTCTCGCGCGGTGCGGCGCCGGCCGCCAGCAGCGCTCCGCAGCCGGCGCAGAACCGGTCGGCGTCGGCGGCCCGGCGTCCGCACGCGGGGCAGTTCACCGGGTGCCCTTCAGGGTGGGCTCGGCCGGCCCCGGACCGGACTGGTCGCCGGGCTCGTCTCCGGACGCGGCGCCGGCTTCGCCTCCGGACGTGCCGCCGGGCTCGTCGTCCGCGTCCGGCCGGGCCTGGTCGGGGTCGGCGGACGGCGCGGCGTCCGGTCCGGGGAGGGCGAACCGCGCGCAGACGCCCGCGAGGACGACGACGAGCCCGGAGACCGCGAAGATCGTGTCGATCGGGCCGAACCGCACACCGGCGACCGAGCCGCTGAAGTCCCGCAGGCCGCTGCCGGCCAGCCAGCCCGCCAGCGCCGCCGTCAGCATCGCCGCCAGCCGGGTGACCGGGTAGAACACGGCGAGCACCCGGCCCCGGAACTCCGCCGGGGTCGCGGCCAGCAGCAGCGGTGCCATGGCGGTGTTCAGCATGGTGATCGGCAGGATGAAGACGAACAGCACGGCCACGGCGCCGGGGAAGGCGCTCTGCCGGGAGTACAGGACCAGCAGGGCGCCGCTGACCATCAGGCCGATCCAGGTCGTCCGCCGGGCGCCGATCCACTTCACCACCCGGCCCGAGGCCAGCGCGCCGACGATCCCCCCGATCCCCGTCGCCATGCCGAGGTAGCCGTACAGCTGGGCGGAGGCGTGCAGGTTCCCGGTGGCGAAGAAGACGTTCAGGGTGGACAGGGCGCCGACCCCGAGCTGGCCGACCACGGTGAGCAGCAGCAGCGCCACCAGGAACCGGCTGCGCACGAAGAACCGCAGGCCCGCCTTGAACTCCTTGACCAGGCCGGGGCGTTCGGCGCCCGGCCGGTCCCGGCCGACGGCCGGCGCCGGCGGCGTGATGTCCACCGACCGGATGGCGATGTACGACACCAGGTAGGAGGCCGCGTTGAAGAACAGCGCCCACTGGATGCCGACCGTGAAGAGCAGCGGCGCGGCGAGCGGTGGCCCGATGATCCAGGCGGTCTGGGCGGTCGCCTGGGCGATGCCGGCCGCGCGGGCCCGGTCGGCGTCGCCCGTGACGAACTCCGCGACGACCGCGAACCGCGCCGGGGTGAAGAACTGGCTGGCCGCGTTGAGGACGAGCACGGTCGTGTAGATCAGGCCGAGCCACACCCCGACCGGGAGGTCTTCGGCGGGGAGGAACGCGACGGCGGTCAGCACGGCCACCAGAGCACCGCGGATCACCTCGGTGCCGAGCATGGTGGCGCGTTTGTCCCAGCGGTCGACGAAGACGCCCGCGAGCGGCCCGACGAAGAGCACGGCGGCGCTGGTCGCCAGCACGACGCCGCTGACCGCCTGCGGCCCCCACGGCTTCCCCTTGGCCAGCACGGTGGCCACCCAGAGCACGAGGGTCGTGCTGAACACGGCGTCCCCGACGGAGGAGACGGCCTGTCCGAACCAGAGGCGGGTGTACTCGCGGTTGATGAGGGTGAGGGTCGGCCGGAGTGTCATGCGGCACCCGCCGGGGCGACGAGCAGCGTCATCATCGCCGTGACCAGGGTGGTGTGGTAGGCCTTCGCGAAGAACGCCCCGGCCGGCTCGTCCGCCGTCACCCGGGTGCCGGCCGACCGCCCGGGGATCGCGCCGTCGCTCTGCTGGGCCCGGACCAGGCAGGCGACGGCGGCCGTGCCCCAGGGGGTGCGCAGCGGCTCCACTCCCAGGCAGACCTGGGTCAGCAGGAGCTCCGCGGCCAGGTCCCACCAGTCGCGCCGGACGCAGTGCTCCAGCAGCCGGCGGACCAGTTCCGCCGCGTCCGCCAGGGCGTCGGCGGACAGCCCCGCGCCGGTCCGGCCGAAGTCGCTCAGGTAGAAGCTGGAGTGCGTGACGGCGTACGCCTCCGGGACGGTGACCGGCGCCTCGCCGTCCGGCACCGCGCGTTTCGCCGCCTCGGCGGGCAGCGTGACGAGGACGTTCCCCGCGACGAGCTCCTCGTAGGGCTCGACGGTGTGCCGCACGCCGGCCTTGTCGGCGTAGTACCGCAGCTCCAGCCGCTGGTAGGGCGTCCTCCCCCGCGGTGACAGGTCGTCGGCGGCCAGCCGGGCGAGGACGGCCCGGCACGGCCGGTCGTCGATGCCGTCGGGGGCCAGCGCGGCGTAGACCAGCCCGTAGTAGGCGGCGCAGCGGGGGTCGGCGGTGACGAGCCGGGGGAAGTCCGGGTGCTGCCAGAGCGTGCGGACCCGCGTCGTCACCCGGGCGAGCCGGGGGTCGTCGCCGGTGTCCACCCGGGCCCAGCAGTGGCGGAGCAACGCCAGCTCCAGCGCGGCCTTGGCCTGCGCGTACGGCGTCTCGTGCTCCGGGTGGCCCGGGCCCGCCGCGTACGGGTCGAAGCGGTCCAGGTTCCGCTCCAGCCAGGCGAGGGTGCCGGCGGACAGCCGGTGGAGGTCCGGTGGCATGGCATCCGATGGCATGGCTACAGGCGCCCCGTCTCGTCGAGGTAGTCGAGCAGGGCCGCGTCCACCGTGTCGTGGAAGGCCGCGAGCGTGCGCCGGTCGTCCGCGCGCCGGTAGAGGTCCTCGCAGCCGACCCAGCGTTCCCTGGTCACCGCGCCGGGCAGGTATCCGCCGGAGATCGTGCCGACCTCCCAGTCGGTCCGGCCCGCGGTCTCCCAGCAGCTCGCCAGCGTGCCGTCCGCGCTGACCACCGCGCCGAAGCGGCCGTCGTCGTAGCCGCAGGTGACGCACGGGCGGTGGGCCTGCGGGCGGGTCACGGTGAAGCCGAGGTCGAGGGCGCGGCGCTGCCAGCGGGTGAAGCGGGCCGACAGGTCGCGGGTGTGCTGGAGGTCGTTCCCGTAGCCGATGCCGACGTCCCCCACCTGGGCGAAGTACAGGCTGCACCGCTCGGGGTCGAGCTCCGCGGCGAGCCGGTCGATCAGCGCGTCGACCCCCTGGTGGGTCTCCTGGGAGACGTTGACCCGGAGGGTCCACCGGAGCGGGGAGGCCTCGGAGGCCCGGACGATGTTGCGGACGATCGTGTCGTAGGTCCCGCCGCCGTCGGCCCGCCGGATCCGGATCCGGTCGTGGTCGGGGCGGTCGCCGTCGAAGCTGACCTGGACGGAGCGGAGCCGGAGGTCGGCCAGCCGGGCGGCCAGGGCCGGGGTGAGCAGCGTGGCGTTGGAGATCATCCAGGCGGACGCCAGTCCGTGGTCGGCCGCCCGTTCCAGCAGTTCCAGGCAGCCGCGCGGGTTGAGCAGGGGCTCCCCGCCGAAGAGCAGGACCCGGAGCTCCTCCACGCCGGCGGCGGCCATCTGCCGGTCGGTGAAGTCGAGGATCGAGCCGATGGTCCGCGAGGTCAGGCGCGTCCGGGCGATCCGCGGCGGCCGGCTGCCGCCGTCCGGGTCCTGGCCGGTGTTCTGGAAGCAGTAGCCGCAGCCCAGGTTGCACTGGGTGCTGGTCAGCACGGTCAGCGAGTAGCTGCGCGGGAGTGCGGTGGTCAGCAGGCCGTGCTCGCGCAGCCGGCGTTCGGTGGCGGGCCGCAGCTGTCCCTCGGCGGTCAGCTGTCCGTCGCGCAGGCGGGCCAGCCCGCCGCCCGGGCCGAGGAACCACCAGTTCCGCTCGCCGCGGAGGATGCGCGCGCCGGCGACGTGCCCGGTGCGTTCGTCGGCCTGGACCCGGGTCACCGCGCCCCCCGGACGGCCGGCGACCGCTCCTCGGCGTGGTCCGCCGCGTCGGGGCGCCCGTGCAGGACGGTCAGCGTGGCGAGGGCGGTCACCACGGTCGACTGGTAGGCCTTGCGGAAGAACTCCACGGTGGTCGCCGCCGCGTCCGCCCGGTCGTCGGCGGACCGTCCGGGGATCGCGCCGCCGGGCGACTGGACCGCGGCGAGCATCCGCAGCCCGGCCGCCCCGGACGGCGTGCGCAGCGGGTCGAGGCCGAGGCAGTGCTGCGCGAGCACCAGCTTGCCGGTGAGGTCCCACTCCCCGCGGCGTACGGTCGCCTCGGTGAGCCGGCAGACCCGGTCGCGGGCGTGCTCCAGGGCCGCGCCGGTCAGCGCGGCGGTGCGCGGGTCGCCCGGGTCGGGGGCGCGGAAGCCGAAGTCGGTCAGGTGGAAGACCGTGTGGGTCACGTCGCAGACGTCGAGCTCGTCCAGCGGCCGGTCGTCCCCGTGTCGGGCCAGCCGGCCGGCCTCGTACAGCTCCCGGTAGGGGCGCAGGCTGTGCCGGACCCCGGCGAGGTCGGCGTAGTACCGGGTCTCCAGGCTGCCGAAGGGCGACTGCCGGCGCGGGGTCAGGAGGCCGCCGGCCGCCACCTCCGCGAGCACGGCCGGGTGCGGGCCGTCGGTGATCCCGGCGGGTGCCAGCGCGCCGTACGCCAGCCGGAACTGCCACGCGTAGCGTGGTTCGGCGGCGAGCAGGGGCGGGAAGGCGGGGTCGCGCCAGACGCGTCCGAGGGTCCCGGTGACCTCCGCCAGGCCGGGGTCCTGCGGTGCGACCCGTTCCCAGGAGCGGCGCAGCAGGGCGAGCTGCAGCAGGGCCTTGACCCGCGGGGTGAGCGGCAGCTCGGCACGGCCGGACGGCGAGTCAAGGAAGCCTGAGTGGAGGCGTGTCCAGTGCAGCGCCCCCGTCGACAGTTTCGCCACGACCGCTGTGTCCAGGCCGGCTGATCGCGTACCCATGGTTCTCCCGGTTCTGTGTGGAGGTTGCTGACGGCCTGGCCGCCCGCTCGATGGCATCGGCCGCGCGGGCGGCGCCGTCCGCCGCGGCCAGCCGGCGGCCGAGCCCGCGGGCGCGCCCGCGCAGCGCGTCGTCCCGCCAGGCCGCTTCGAGCCGCCCGGACGGGTCCGGCTCCGCCGTCCTCGGGACGTGCACGGCCACGCCGGCGCGGAGCAGGGCGCCGGCGAGCAGCGGCTGCTCGGAGCCGTTGGGCGAGACGCCGAGGGCCCGGCCGCGCAGCAGGGCGGCGAGCACCGGGGCGGACGTGCCGCTGGTCAGCACGAGGCCGGCCAGGTCGACGAGCGGCCCCAGCCACGGCTTGCGGACGAGCAGGATGTCGGCCCCGGGAGCGGGTCGCGGGTCGGTCGACCGTCCCTGCTCGACGACGGCCTGGAACGGGCCGCCGGTGAAGGTCGCGTTGAGGCGGGGCCACGGGGAGCCGCCGCCGAAGAAGCGGCCCAGGTGGACGTAGACGACGGGCTTGCCGGAGCGCTCCAGGTGGGCCCGGATCTCCGCGAGTTCGGCCCGGTCGGCCGCGGGCTCCCAGGCGAGCGGGCCGACGTGGTGCACCCGCTCGGGCAGCACCGCGCCGGGGTGCTCCAGTTCGGGGTCGCCGCGCAGCAGCAGCGCCTCGCCGAGCAGCGGGCCGGCGGACCGGTGCGAGGCCCACCGGGACGGCCGCCCGGCCAGTCCGGCCTGCTCCCGGGTGGCGGCGTACAGGTCCAGGCACTCGCGGGTGCGGTTCTCCCGGGTCCGGCCGAACTGCGGCTCGCCCTCGCCGCCGCTGCGGTAGTCCCACAGGTGGACGGAGAGTCCGATCACCGCGACCGGGATGTCGAGCGTCTCGGCGGCGAGCAGCGCGCCGTTGCACAGCACCGAGGTGACCAGCAGGTCGGCCCGGGCCTGCCGGGCGGCGCGTACGACCGCCCGGTACTGCGCCGCCCCGGTGGGGCCCCACCAGGTGGCGGAGAAGGCCCGCCGGCCGCCGAAGTCCTCCGCCGCCGCGAACGGCAGGCCGGCCTCGGCCACGAGGGGTGCGGCGGAGGAGCGGCCGAGCACGTCGACCCGGTGGCCCCGACGCCGCAGCTCGTGCCCGGCGGCGATCGCCGGGTAGAGGTAGCCGCCGTCACTGAGCGGGCAGAGCAGGATGTTCACGGGGCCTCCGGGCCGGAGCGGTCGGGCCGACGGGCGGGCACCGGGCGGGCCGCCCGGACTCCGGCGACCGGCGCCGGTGACCGGGTGGCCCGCCCGGTCCTCATGGCTCGACGTTCAGGTCAGAGCGCCGAGCTGTTGTTGACGACGCACCAGTCCTCGACGGCTTCGTCGGCGGGCACCCCGTGCGCGACGACGTCGACGTCCTCGTCCTCGGCCTCGGTCGGCTCCGGGTTGATGTCCTCGGGCATGCTGTCCTCCTCTGCGGTGGCGGCGTCCGCTACGCCGGTCCGAGAGAAAAGGTAGGAATCCTTGGTATGACAGCGGCTGGTCGGCGGTTTGATATCGGTATGACGATCGGTCAGTGGTGTGCCACCGGTACGGAAACCGGCCTGGACACCGGTACGGACACCGGCATCACCACCGACATCGGCATCGGCATCGCCACCGGCCCCGGAGCCGGCCGTGGCATCCGGTCGGTCGCCCGGGCCACCATCTCCCGGGCGAAGGCGTACGGCAGCGCCGGCATCTCGTAGCGCACGGTGTGGGCCAGCCCCTCGACGTCCGGGACGGTGAGGAGGCCGGCCTCCAGCAGGTGCTCCAGCACCAGCACCGCCGAGTCCGGGTCGGTGTCCAGCACGGCGGCCGCCTGTTCCAGCGTGAACACCGGCTCCGTGAGCAGGCCGAGGCGCAGCACCGCCCGGTGCGCGGCCTCGGGGAGGTCCCCGATCGACTCCGCCAGCCGGGCGCGGACCGCCAGGTCGCCCCCGCACAACTCGTCCAGCAGCGGCCGGGTGCCCGCCATCCGCGCGCCGTACTCCCGCAGGGGCACGTGCCGCAGGAAGGCCAGCCGGTCGGCCGCCAGCCGGACCCCGAGCGGCAGCAGCCCGGCCGCCCGGACGATCCGCCCGGCGGACTCCCGGTCCGCCTCGACCCGCTCCCGGCCGATCACCCGGCCCAGGAACTCCACCGCCTCCTCCGCCGGGAAGGCCGAGAGCCAGACCCGCTCCGCCCCCTCCAGGCCGATCAGCCCCGGCCGGGCCGTCACCACGACCGCGCTCTCCCCCGCCTCCGGCAGCAGCGGCCGGACCTCGCACTCGCGCCGAGCGTCGTCGACGACGACGAGTGCCCGGCGTCTGGAGAGCCAGAGCTGCCAGGCCCAGCGCGGATCCGGCGGACCCGGCGGCTCGGGCGGGCCGGGCGAGGCCGCGGCCAGCAGCTGCCGCACCACGTCCTCCAGCGGCCGCAGCCTCCCGTCCTCGCCCCGGAGCCGCACGAACAGCCGGCCGTCCGGGAACCGCTCGCCGAGCCGGTGCGCGACGTGGACGGCGAGCGCCGTCTTGCCCGCGCCGAGCGGGCCGGTCACCACGGCCAGCCGGTTGCCGCCCCCGGCCAGTGCGTCCGTCAGGCGCCGGGCGGCCGCCGCCCGGCCGGTGAAGGCCGGCGGGTCGCCGGGTAACAGGTTCGGGGGTGCCTCCCGCCGCGGGCGGGGTGCCGGCGCCCGCGGCTCGGCGGGCACCTGCTCGCACAGCAGTGACCCGTAGAACCGGGCCAGCGCCGGGCTCGGGGGCAGTCCCAGCTCGTGCGCCAGGGACTGGCGCAGCTCGTCGTAGACCGCCAGCGCCTCGGAGCGCCTCCCCGCCCGGCACAGCGCCGTCATCTGCAGCATGCGCAGCCGCTCCCGGAACGGGTGCTGCTGGGCGAGCTCGGTGACGCGCTCGACCGCCGCCGGCCCGCCGCCGGCCGCGATCTCCGCCTCCAGCCAGTCCTCGAAGACCCCGAGGAAGCGCCGGTCCAGGCGCTGCGCGGCGGCGTCGATCAGCGGCACGTCCCGGAAACCGTCCAGCGCCTGACCGCGCCACAGCTCCAGGGCCTCGGTCAGCGCGCCGGCCCGGGCCAGCTGCTCGAAGCGGAGCGAGTCGAGCTCACCGGGCGCCGCGTGGAGCACGTACCCGCCGCTCTGGTGGCTGATCCGGGTACCGGTCTGCGCACCGACCAGCCGGCGCAGCGCGGAGACGTACACCTGGATGTTCTTGCGGGCCGTCCGCGGCGGCGCGTCGTCCCACAGCGCCTCGACCAGTGCGTCGAATGAGACCCGGGTATTCGCATGGCACAGCAGGGCCACCAGGAGAATCTGCTGTTTCCGCGATCCCGGGTCCACCGGACAGTCGTTCTCCAGCACCTGCAAAGGGCCGAGAATCCCGAAACCGAAAGCCATCTCACGCCAACTTGATGGCGGTGGAATGCCCTTCTACCTCGGCGTCGGAAACCGCGTCCAGCCGCTGTTTGACGGAGTTGAGGATCGCCACCTCGTCCTCGCTGAGCTGGGAGAGAACGTCCCGCTGTTCGGGCGTCAGCAGGTCGACCGGGTTTCCCGCCTGCCGAAGGGCGGCGAGGGCGTCAAAGGTCATATTTCCCCTCCTGTGTCGTGTGCCCCGACATCATCGCCCGCTGCCCCGGCGACGTCCATGAGACTTTCGGGCCATAATTCCCCGCCCCCCGGCGACGACGCGACGATCAATGCGAAGAGTCCCGCCTGAAGCCTCGACCTGAACCCCAGCTTCGCCAGGATCGCGGTGACGAAACGCTTGACCGTGCGTTCGCTGATCTGCATTTCCCGGGCTATCGACCGGTTGTCGTAGCCGAGTCCCAGCAGTCGCAGGACGGCCCGCTCCCGAGGGGTGAGGTCCCGGCTGAGCGGCAGCGCGGCCGCCAGCGGTCCCGGCAGCCCGGACCGCCGCCGCGCCCCGCAGGCCGGGCAGACCGGAGCGGACGCCCCTCCTCCCCCGGTCAACGCAGCCGCGCGTCGGGACACGACGGGGACGGTCTTCCTCCACCGGACATCAACAGGATCCCCCCTCGAAGCACACGACCGCGCTGCCCTCATGCTGACGCCACACCCCCACCCCGGCAAGAGGGCGTACCAGCCCTAATGTCGCCAACATCACGGCCGGGAAACGGGTTTGGGACAGGCGTCGGCGCCTGGTGGGGGTGGTACGGCCCGGCCGGCGGGCGGGCGCCGGGCGGCGCACGGGGCGGTCGCGGGCCGGCGCCCGAGGCGGTCGCGGGCCGGCGCCGTCGAGGCCCGGGACCGGCGCACGGGACGGTCCGGGGCCGGTGCACGGGACGGGCCCTACATCCCGAGGGTGACGCGCCACGCAGACGCCTCCCGGGAGCAGCCCCCGGCCACGGCCCGGACAGTAGCGTCGTCACCATTGCCCCCGGTGGAAGGCCCGGGGCGGTCGTCGGCCGGCCGCCGATGCGATGGTCCGATGCGATGACGGGAGAACCAGGCGCAGTGATCGGTCTGCAGCAGGTGTCCGCGCCACCGGCCGGATCCACGTCGTCCGACCGGCCGCCGACGCCCCGCGGACACCCCCCTCGGGGCCCCGTCTGGGCGGCGGGGGTGGGCACCCTGCTGGCGGGAGTGCTCTGGGCGCGGTACCTGGCCGGGGTCGGCGGCGACCTCTCCGCCCAGTGGGCGTGGGCCGACTTCGCGGCCCGGAACCCCGGCTCGGCGTACAACCTGTCGTGGTACGGCGGCATGCACCCCGCCTCCTACAGCCTCCTGGCGCCCGCCCTGATGGCCCTGCTCGGCGTGCACGCGGCCGCGGTGGCGGCGGCCACGGTCTCCGCGGCCCTGCTGGCGCACCTGGTGGTCCGCGCGCCGGTGCGGCACCCGCTCCCGGTGGCCCTGTGGGGGGCGTTCGCCATGCTCTGCAACACGGCGGCCGGGCGGGTGACCTTCGCCCTCGGCGTCATGTTCGGGCTGGCCGCCGTGGTGGCGGCCGGAGCGGACCGGGCGCCGGCGCGGTGGCGGTTCGCGGGCGCGGCCGGCTTCGCGCTGCTGGCGACGGCCGCCAGTCCCGTGGCCGGGCTGTTCGTCGAGGTCGTGGCGGCGGCCCTGCTGGTCACCGGCCGGCGCGGCTGCGGCTGGGCCCTGGCGGTGCCACCGCCGGCGGTGGTGCTGCTCACCAGCCGGCTGTTCCCCTTCGACGGGATCGACCCGATCTCGCCGTCCACCGTGCTGGTCAGCGTCGGCGCCGCGGCGGCCGTCGTGGCCTTCGTCCCCCGGGGCTGGCGGGCGGTCCGGGCCGGCGCCACGGCCTACGCCCTCGGCACCGTCCTGACCTGGGCCGTGGCCACCCCGATCGGCGGCAACGTCCAGCGGCTGCCCCTGCTCTTCGCCGGCCCGGTGCTCCTCTCGGCGCTCTGTTTCCGCCCGGGCCGCCCCGGCCGCTCCCGCCTCCGGGGCATCCGGGGCCTCCGGGGCCGCCCGGGCCCGCGGACGGCGGCCCTGGCCCTGGCGTTCGCGGCGACCGCCTACTGGACCGTCGCCGCGAACCTCGTCGGCATCCCGGCCACGGCCCCGGACCGGCACGCCGCGCCGCTGCTCGCCGAGCTGGACCGGCTCGGCGCGGACCGCGGCCGGGTGGAGGCCGTCCCGATACTCAACCACTGGGAGTCCTGGGGGCTCGTCCCCGCGGCGCAGCTGGCCCGCGGCTGGAACCGCCAGATGGACGTACGGCGCAACCCGCTCTTCTACGACGACACGCTGACCCCGCAGAGCTACCGCGACTGGCTGCGCCGCTGGGCCGTGCGCTACGTCGCCCTGCCCAGCGGTGACACCGACTCGGCCGGGACCGCCGAGGCCGCCCTGATCCGCGGCGGCCCCGACTGGCTGGAGGAGGTCTGGCACGACGAGAACTGGCGGCTGTACCGCTTCACCGACGCTCTCCCGCTGGCCGACCCGCCCGCCGAGGTGACGCACGCCGACGCCGCCCGGGTGGAGCTCACCCTGTCCGCCCCGGGTCCGGTCGTGGTGCGCGTCCCCTGGTCGCCGTGGCTCTCCGTGCAGGGTCCCGCCGGCTCCTGCCTGGCCCGGGACGGCGAGTGGACCCGTCTTGAGGCCGCCGCCCCCGGCGACTACCGGATCGACGCCCCCTACGGCTGGCCCCGGGGCACTCCCTGCCGGAGCGACGGGTAGTCCGCCGGGCGGGCACCACCGCGCCCACGGCCCGGCCGGGCCCCGGCGGGTCAGCCCGCGTGCTCGGCCCGGAGCGCCGGCCCCGCCGGGGCGGGGCCGGCGTCCGCGCACTGCGGCCCGAGCACGCCCAGCACGACCTCGTCCGCGTGCGGGCGGACGAGGTCCGCCAGGCGCTCCTGGGCCTCGCTCATGTGCTCGTCGGGCACCGCCGACCGGTCCACCCGCTCCAGCAGGAAGACCACGTTCGCCGACTCCTCGGTGACCTTGGTCGCGTCGGCGTCACGGTGGTTCCAGTGCCGGGTCAGCACCTGGGAACCCTGGGCGTAGACCACCTCGCCCGGCTTCGGCGCCTCCTGCGCGTCCGGCTCGCCGATGGGGGTGAACAGATCGCCCTCCACGCTGTGGCGGATCACCACGCGACCGGACAGCCGGTCCAGGTCGAACGCGCCGGCCGGGAGTCCGTACCGCACCGAGACGAGGTTGTAGGCGTCGACGGCGGGACTGACCCGCGGCAGGACGCCGGACCTCTCCACCCGGCGGGTCAGCGCGTTGAGGCTCGGACGGCTGCGCCGGGGGTTCGTGCCGAACCTGCGGTAGGCCTCGAACCACGAGGCGACGAAGGGGTGCTCCTCACCGGCGAGCGCCCTGGTCCCGGCCGCCAGCTCGGCCTGCAGCTCGTCGATGGCCTGCGCGGTCGCCGGCCACTCCTCGCCGTTCCGCAGCCCCCGGGCCGTGACGAGGCGCACCTGGCAGCCGGGGAAGTCCCGGGAGACCGCCGGGTCCAGAACGAAGCCTTCGAACATTGCACTCTCCTCCGCTGGTGCCGCCCGGCACCGCCACCGCCTCGCCGGGGGCCGGGACGACCGCCGGCGGGCTAGGACGCGCCCCTGTTGGGCGTCGGGTCCGACAGGACCCGGTGGCGGGTCCTGAGCCGCTCCGCGTAACCGCTGGGATCGGCCGCGCTCAACGCCTCGTGCACCGACCGGAGACGGTGGTGCGGCGTGCCCGGCCACAGATGATGAACCGTATGGTAGCCGTCGCTGTGCGGGTGGAAGACCCATCGCTGCACCGGCCCGAGGTTGGTCACCGTCGAGTCGAAGACCGTGTCGGCGTCGCCGTAGCTGTGCTCGCCGCTCTCACCGACGAACCTGATCACGGGAAGCGCGACCACGTGCCCCAGGAGCCAGACGGCACAGCCGGTGAGCGCGGCCTGCCCGCCCCACAACAGGGCCGCCGGGAACGCGATGGTGAGCAGCGCCCAGAGCACCGGGGCCGCGACGGCGAACAGGTCGTTCGCGGTCTCGGTGATCCAGCTGCGCTGGTAGGCGTACAGCCGCTGCACCAGACCGCGCGAGAACACGGCCGGCCCGCTGCGGTCGAGCCCCTCGATCCGGTACTCCTGGTAGCGCTGCCGGTCGGGGTCGTCGGCCGTCCCCAGCCGGCTGTGGTGGACGAGGTGACTCTCCCGGTAGCGCGAGATCCGCACACCGGTCGGGACGCAGCTCAGCACTCCGGCGCAGAAGTCGTTCACGCCGCGGTGGTGCCTGCTCCAGTTGAAGTGGCTCGCCTCGTGGAGCATGCACTCCAGGCCGCGGAGCTGGCGGCCGGTGAGGGCGACGGCGGCCAGGCCCACGAGCAGCCCCGCCGCACCGGTCGGGACCGTCGACCACCAGCCCGGCCAGGCCACCAGGAGCGCCGCCAGGGGAATGCTGACGTGATCGGAGGAGGCCAGGGCCAGCGAGACGACGAGCCGCGTGCGGTGCGCCTCGCCGATCACGTTCCGCATGCCCCTGGGCGCCTGGTAGCCGCGGCGGTACGGGCGGCTCGAATCCTTGGTGACTCTCTCGTTTTCCTCTTCCGCGCATAGCACCGAATCCGACACTGTTCCTCCAAGTCGAGGCGCGAGTCTTCTCAGTGGCGGTGACCGGCCGGCCACGCCGGGCGGCGCGGCCGGCCGGTCCCACCCCGGCTTCCCGGGCGGTCAGCCCAGGTAGTCCTCCGCTCCGCCGGTGCGCACGGTGTCGAGGGTGAAGCAGTGGAAGCCGCCGCCGAAGAGCCGGCGGTGCCGGTGCCGGACCGGGACGACCGTGAAGCCCTTGTTCTCCAGCGTGGCGATCAGGGTCTTGCACGCGTCGTTGACCATGACGGTCTGCTCGTCGATGGAGAGCAGGTTGAGGTCGATGTACGGGCTGGCCGGGATCGGGGTGTCGTTCTCGTACTGCGGGTAGTCGCTGACGGTGGGGGCGGGTGGCACGATGACGTCCCACTTGCGCAGCGGCTCGGGCAGGTAGTCCAGCACGCCCTCGGAGCGGACCAGGAGGGTGCCGGGGCGCAGCGGGATGACCACGCTGTCGATGTGGCTCTGCGTCAGCTTGTGCATCCGGTGGACCCGGAAGCGGCCCTCCAGGTGCCGCTCCAGCCAGTCGCAGGCCAGGGCGTGGTTGGCGTTGGAGATGTTGACGATCAGGTCGCGGCCCAGGCGCAGGCAGTTCGCGCCGTCGATCATGATCTCGACGCCCACGTCGTACGGGGAGGCCTGCGGGTCCAGCGGCGCCTCGATGTTGGGCGCGGCGTCCTCGTTGGCCGGGTCGAACGACGCGTCCGTCATCATCGGCCGGGGCATGGTCGTCCAGCGGGCGCCCTGCTCGAAGTAGCGCATGAAGACGGGCTTGAGGAACTGGGTCTCGAAGTAGCGGGCGCGCAGGGTGGGCGGGGTCTCGATGATCTCGTCGCCCAGGATGAGGGTGTTGTCGCGCACGTTCAGCGGCGGCGTGACCGGCGCCGACCAGCCGGGCGCCGACATCTCCGTTGCCTCCGGGGCGAGCCGCATCGGGCGGTGCACGGTCAGGCCCAGGGACTTGAGCGCCGTGGCGATCCCCTCCACGTCCTCGATGAGCTCGTCGAGGAACCGCTCCTTCATGGCGAGGCGTTCCGGCTCGTTGCGCTTCTTGCGGTCCTCCCCCGGGCGCCAGTCGGTGATGCTCGCGTAGTAGCCGCGGGCGCCGGAGACGTTGTCACTGATGAACATGTCGAACGACAGGTCGCGGAGGCGTTCCGCGTAGTTGACGGCCGAGCCGAGCACGACCTCCTTGAGCGGGGTGAAGTCGTCGTAGCTGTTGAGGCGCATCCGGGGTTCCCATTCGTGAGTAGGTGGGTCCAGCCGGCCCGTCGGCCGGTGGGGGGTGAGCTGCGGGCGGGGCGCCCGGCGTCGTCCGGCGGCGGCCGGGTCAGGTGCCGAGCTCCTGCTTGAGGAAGGCGGCGAGACGCTCCACTCCGGTCTCGATCTGCCCGTCGTCGAGGTAGCTGCAGGCGAGCCTGAGCTGGAAGTCGCCGGCGCCGTCCAGGTAGAACTGGGACATGGGTGTCCACAGCACGCCGTAGCGCTCGGCCGAGGTCTTCAGCAGGGCGAGGTCCGCGGGCACCGGCAGCCGCATCCGGACGAAGAAGCCGCCCTCGGGCCGGTTCCAGTCCACGCCGGCCGGCCGGTCCCCGCCGAGGTGCCGGTCGAGGGCGTCCAGCAGCGTGTTCAGGCTGCGCCGGTAGTGCTCGGACTTGCGCCGCCCCAGCTCGGCCAGCGACCGCCCGTGTTCGAGCAGCATCCCGCCGATCACGGCCTGGCAGAGCGGTGAGGTGTTCACCGTCACCATGCTCTTCACGGCGGACAGTTGTTCGGCGAGCGACCGCTCCTCGCCGTCCGCGGACCCGACCCGCTGGTCGGCGACGACGTACCCGACCCTCGCCCCGGGGAAGCAGATCTTGGCGAAGGTGCCGATGTGCACCACGCGGCGCCCGGTGTCCAGCGCCTTGAGCGGCGCGAGCCCGCTCCCGCCGGGGGCGGTGAAGCCGTAGGCGTTGTCCTCCAGGAGCAGGAAGTCCTCCTGCTCGGCGAGCGCCAGCAGCGCGCGGCGGCACTCCGGCGACATCCGCCCGCCGCCCGGGTTGGAGAAGTCCGGGGCGACGTAGCAGGCGCGGATCCGCCGCCCGGCGCTGCGGGCCTCCCGGCAGGCCCGCCGGAGGCCGTCGAGGTCGATCCCCCGGTCGCCCTCGTCCACGCCGGTCACGGGGATGTCGAGCAGCCGGGCCGCGCCCATGATGCCGACGAAGCACGGGTTGGCCACCGCCAGCACGTCGTCCGGTGAGCGGAACAGCGCGCGCAGGGCGATCAGCATCCCCTCCTGGGCGCCCACGGTGATCACCACGTCGCGCGGCGCCGCGTCGATGCCGTGGTCGCGGCGGAGGGCGTCCGCCACGATCCCGTTGATCAGGCCCTGGCTGGGCCCGTACTCGAAGAGCAGCTTCCGTGCCCTGGCGGGATCGTGGCCCTCGGCGACCAGGTGCTCCAGGAAGCGGTCGGTGTACCGCTGGGGCTCCAGTCCTTCGAAGAAGACGGGGTGCGGGGCGCCCGGGCCGAACGAGACGGCGTCCGGGTAGCGGCTCATCACCTCGTTCAGGAATCCGATCGACTGCAGCACCGGGTCGTCGAGCGACCCGTGCAGACCGGCGGAGTTCAGTTGCATGTCAGCCTCTGCCCGCTCTCAACTCTGGGACTGTGCGCGTTGCCAGCGCCGTTCGACCTTCTGGAGGACGTCCTCGGAGTAGGCCCGGACGGACTGGGCCACCGCGAACTCCGCCAGGTACTCGCGGAAGAGGTCGACCGGCTCCTCGGCGAGCGACAGCATCCGGCGGTTGGCGGCGACCGCCGGGGCGCTGAGCTCGCGCACCGCGCGCTCGACTGCCTCGGCCATCCCCTCGGCCGGCACCACCTCGTCGCACAGCAGCAGGCCCGCCGGTTCGGACGCCGCGATCCGCCGGCCGCCCAGGATCACCTGCCGGGCCAGCCTGGCGCCCGTCTGCCGGGTGAGCCGCAGGTTGCCCAGCCCGGGGACGATGCCCTCCTCGGCCGCGGGCAGGCTGAGGTAGGCCTGCGACTCGGCGATCACCCGGTCGAGCACCAGCAGCAGTTGCATGCCGCCGCCGATGGCGAAGGTGTCGACCGCGCCGATCCACGGCTTCTGGGTCGTCCGGTCGGTCGACGCGCCCGGAGCCGGGTCGGTGAGCAGACCCCGCATCATCTTGTTGATGTAGCCGAGCTCCCGGCCGAGCAGGAAGTCGACGAGCGAGATCCGCCCGTTGCGCAGCTCCTTGAGGTTGATGCCCGCGCTGAACACCCGCCTGCCCGCGTACTTGGGGTGGTCCACCTCGCCCCCGCGCAGCACCCCGACGCGCACCTGGTCGTCCAGCAGGGCCAGGTCGACCGCGGTCTCCAGGTCGGCGATCAGCCGGTTGTCCTCCGCGTTGAGGCAGTGCGCGTTGCGGAAGGTGACGTGCGCCGCCCCGGAACGCCGCTCGACCAGCACCGACGCCAGTTCGACCCTCCCGTGCGCGCGGAAGTCGTCCAGCAGTTCCAGCGCACGCGGCGTGGGCAGCAGCATGGCGTCGATCAGGTGGCGGCCGGCCCGGGCGGAGCGCAGCACGGCGCCGCAGAAGATGCCCTGGTCGATCTCGCGGCCGTCCTTGTCGGCCTGGCGGTGCTCCAGTTCGGCCGCCAGCTGCGCGCGGGTCGGCACCAGCCCGGGGAAGCGGTCGGCCGCGGCGTGCACCAGCTCGGGGAGCCGCAGGTGGACCGTGCAGCCGTCGGTGAGCCGCGCGTACACGTCCTCGGCGTGCAGGCCGAGGAAGGCACGGCGGGCCGCCCGCATCGCCGCGAGTGCGTCGTCGGCGCTGCGGTGCTGCCCGTGGTCGCGAGCGGACCTGAGCGGCAGCCCGGAGAGCAGCCGCTCCCCGGCGGCGGTGTACGACTCCAGCAGCCGGGCGTCGGCGTCCAGCGTGCCGGTGAACCCCGGGACGGGGGCCGGCCACGCCTGTCCGGCCCCCGCGGTCGGAGAGGAGGCCCGGCTCACGACTCCGACCGCCCGGCGGAGGCCGCCCCGGCGATCGCGGACGTTTCGGCGCTCGCGGACGTCTCGGCGCTCTCGGCTGCTCCGGCGCTCTCGGCCGCTCCCGCCAGGCGCCGCAACTCGCGGTCGCAGGCGGCGAGATGGATGCCCAGCGCCTCGTCGTACTCGACCGAGGCGGCCTCCAGCAGCAGCTGCCGGCGGACCGCCAGCTCCTGGTCGGAGATCCGGCCGGTGAGCACGGCCGCGGTGTGCACGGCGTCCGTGAGGTCCTCGCTGATCTGGTCGACCAGGCCGAGTTCGGCGGCCCGGGCCACCGGGATGTCGGCGCCCCACATGACGATCTGCCGGGCGCGCGCCAGTCCGAGGTGCTGGACCAGGCGGTACAGCGACATGCCCGGCCAGAAGTGCCCGTCGTTGACCGGCAGCATCAGGGTCAGGTCCGGGGCGCCGATGCGGTAGTCCGCGGCGAGCAGCACGTCCAGCGCCGGCCCGCCACAAGTCCCCCGGGCGACCACGATGTTGACCGCGCCGAGCTTCTCCAGCCGGCGGACCGCACGCTCCCACCGGTTCACCTCCTGGATGGCGACCTCGCCGGGCCACTCCCGGGAGCCGGCCGGCAGCGGCTCCAGCCGCAGCACCACCACCGTCCGCTCCTGTGCGCCCTCGACCTCGGCGCAGAGCGCGTTCACGGTGGCGGTCAGCTCCGCGAGCGGCCGCGCCCCGTCGATCGTCACCGCCAGGCCGAGCCCTTCGAGCCGCCGCACGGATCCGGTCTCCGTTTCCACAGTCTCCGTCCCTCCCTCTTTCACCAGCGCACCAGCGCCATCTCGATCGTCGACCCCGGGCCCATGGTCATGAAGACCCCGTAATCTCCCGGGCGCACGGAGTCCTCGGCCATCAGCCGTTCGTAGGAAAACAGAAATGAACCACTGGAGAGATTTCCGTGGTCACGGAGCACACCGGTCGTGTGCCGCACGTCGTACCGGCTCAGCCCGAGATTCGCGCGCACCGAGTCGATGACCTTCTTGCCCCCGGAGTGCACTGTCCAGTGCGAGATGTCGGAACGCCGCAGACCCGTCCCGTCGAGCAGCCGGCCCAGTGCGATTTCGGCGTGCGCCCCCACGACATAGGGGACCTCGGGATCGAGATAGAAACTGTATTTCCCGTGGTCATCGTCCCAGTCGTAGCGCATCGCATCAACCGCCTCCGGAATGATGCAACTGGAAAAGCGCAGCAACGACGGGCCGGCCGTCCGCTCCAGCGCCTCCGCGGCCGCACCGTCCTCGGGGGCCAGGACGGCGAGCGCCGCGGAACCGTCCCCGAACAGGCTGTTGACCACGGACGTCCGCATCGTGCCGTCGAACACGTACGCCGCGGAGCACGCCTCCATGCACACCATCAGCGCCAGCTCACCGGGGTGGGCGTTCGCCCAGCCGGCCACCGCGGTGAGGGCGTTCAGACCCGCGTTGCACCCCATTCCGACCACGTCCAGCCGCGAACAGTGGCGGTCGATCCCCAGCTCCTTGATGAGCAGGGCCGAGAAGCCCGGCGTGAGCAGCCCGGTCGTGGTGACGCAGCACAGGTAGCGCACGTCGGACAGCTCGGCACCGGCCGCCTTCAGGCAGGCCTCGACCGCCTCCCGGCCCATCGCCAGGCCCGTCGTCACGTGCTTCTGCAGCAGCTGGCCCTGCGTCTCGGTCGCCCGCGAGCCGTCCGGCAACAACGGCGGGAGGGTCAGGCCGCGGCGCTCGATCGCACTGTTCCGGAAAATCGACCTGATCCGCGGATCGGTGACCTTGAACTCCTCCAGGATTTCCTCCTGCGTGTAGGAGGTGGCCGGAACCGCCGTCCCCACGCCGAAAACGCGGGGGAATATCCTGGAGTTCCCGCCGGCACCGGCGGAGCCCGGCGCGGCGTACTGCGGTGGCCTTTCGGACAGTTTCATGACATTCGACTCCCAGCGAAGACTCGTCAAATCGGTGATCCGCAACCGGCGCATGGACTACCATCGCCTGCATGTCGCTGACCAGGGTTTGCTACGAAAAGAACGGTCATACCGCCCAGATAACTCTCAACCGCCCGGAAGTCCTCAATGCGATGGATCTGCGGATGCACGAGGAACTCGCCGAGGTGTGGGACGACTTCCAGGCCGACGACGACCTGTGGGTCGCCGTCCTCTCCGGCGCCGGCACCCGCTCGTTCTCCGTCGGGCAGGACCTCAAGGAGGCCGCCCGGCGCAACAGCGAGGGGACGGCCGGGCCCGCGACCTTCGGCAGCCGTGGCAAGCCCGGCTGGCCACGGCTCACCGAACGGTTCGACCTCGCCAAGCCGGTGGTCGCCAAGGTGCGTGGGTTCGCCATGGGCGGCGGCTTCGAACTGGCCCTGGCCTGCGACATCATCATTGCCTCCGAGGACGCGGTGTTCGCACTGCCCGAGGCCAGACTCGGTCTCGTCGCAGGCGCGGGCGGGGTGTTCCGGCTGAGCCGGCAGTTGCCGTGGAAGACCGCGATGGGCTACCTGCTGACCGGGCGGTCCATGGACGCGCAGCGCGCCTACGAACTCGGCCTGGTCAACGAGGTGGTCGCGGCGGACGACCTCGACGCCTGCACCGACCAGTGGGTGGCGGACATCCTCCGCTGCGCCCCGCTCTCGGTCCGGGCGGTCAAGGAGGCCGCCACCGCGTCCGCCCACCTCCCGCTCGAAACGGCCTTCGCCATGCGCTATCCCTGGGAGGAACGACGCATGCACAGCAGGGACGCCGTGGAAGGCCCGCGCGCGTTCGCCGAGAAGCGCGCGCCCGAGTGGGAGGGCCGCTGAGCCGCCGGGCCGCTCAGCCCAGGTAGTCCTCCGGCCCCCCGTCGCGCACGGTGTCGAGCGTGAAGCAGTGGAACCCGCCTCCGAACAGGCGCCGGTGCCTGTGGCGGACCGGCACGACGGTGAACGAGTACTTCTCCAGCGTCCGCATGAGCTCCGGGCACGCGTCGTTGACGAGGACCGTGTCCGGGGCCGTGGACAGCACGTTCAGGTCGATGAACGGGCTGGTGAGGACCAGGTCGTCGTCCTCGTAGGCGGGGAAGTTGTTCGACTCCGGGGCCGGGGCCACGATCATGTCCCAGCCGCGCAGTTGCTCGGGCAGCTTCTCCGCCACCTCCAGGGACCGCACCAGCAGGGTGCCGGGACGCAACGCCAGCACCATGCTGTCGATGTGACTGTCACTCAGCTGGTGGACCCGGTGAACGCGGAACCGGCCCTCCAGGTGGCGCTCCAGCCAGTCGCAGGCGAGAGCGTGGTTGGCGGTCGAGATGTTGGCGACGATGTCCCGCCCCAGCCGCAGGCACTGCGCTCCGTCGAACATCATCTCGAAACCCACGTCATAGGCCGAGGGCTGCGGGTCGTCGATCGGCTCCGTGGGACCGCCGGCCGTGCTGGAGCGCACGTACGACAGGTCGAAGGAAGCGTCCGTCATCATCGGCCGCGGCATGACGGTCCATCGGGCGCCGCGGCGGAAGTACTCCTGGAAGACGGGCTTGAGCAGCTGGGTCTCGAAGTACCGGGAGCGGATCATCGGCGCGGTCTCGATGATCTCGTCGCCGACGATCAGCGTGTTGTCCCGGACGTTCAGCGGCGGGACCACCGACGCCGCCCAGGCCGGTGTCCGGACCTCGGACGTGTCCGCGTCCACGTCCATCGGCCGCAGGACGTTCACCGAGAGCGACCGGAGGGTGTCGGCGATGCCTTCGAGGTCTTCGTTGAGTTCTTCGACGTAACGCTGCTTGATGGGCACGCGCCCGGACCCGCCGCCGCTGCGGGCGGACAGCCGGGGGTAGTACCACTCGGAGCGCGACGGATTGTCATGGGCGATGTTGTCGTGGAAGAACAGGTCGAAGGAGAGTTCCCGGCTGTGCGAGACGTAGTTTCTCGCGGAACCGACCACGACCTCCCTGAGCGGCGACCATTCATCGAAGCTGTTCAGCTGCACAATCATCCTCTTGCTGGGATCTGATACTGCCCGCGACGACCGGGAAAGGACGGCGGGAACGCCCGTGCGGGTGGCCCGCCCCGCGAGGTGGCGCCCGCCGCCCAGTACCGGCCTGAAACGCGTGCGCCCGCCGCGCTACTTCGTTCCCATGCTCAGTCCGTGCTCATAGGGAAGGCCGGTGACGGTCTCGACGTCCTTGAAACCGGCCAGCTTCAGCCACGCCTCGTAGTCCCTCGCCGGATAGGCCATTCCCTGACCGCTGGCCAGGACGTTGAAGTACAGGCCGAGCCGGGCGCCGAAAATGCCCGAGGTCTCGTCGTCCGAAACGTTGTAGCCGTAGACGAAGATCCTCCCGCCGTCCGGGAGGGCGTCGTACGCCTTCTTCATCATGCCCACGATCTGCTCTTCCGAGAAGATCTCCAGGACGTGGCTGAAGAGTACGGCATCGGCACCGGACGGGAATTCGTCCTGGAAGATGTCACCGGCGTGCAGCCGGACGCGGTCCGGGAAGGCGGCCGCGGCGTCCTCGTCGGTGAGCCCGGAGACGCTCGGCATGTCGAAGATCGTGGACGTCAGCCCGGGGTGGTTGGCGACCAGCCGGAGGGAGGTCGTGCCGTCCCCGCCGCCAACGTCCAGCAGGTGCCGCACGGACCCGAACTCCGGCCGGCCGACCAGGCCGTCCACGGAGCGCAGGGTGAAGGCGCTCATCGCCCGGTGGAAGACCGCCTCCAGCTCGGGGTTGCGCGAAAGCCGCTGGTAGAGCGTGGGCTCGTCGCCGGGGTAGCTGTCCAGCGCCGTGTTCCGGCCGGCGCGCAGGGCCGTCGTCATCTGGGCGAAGGCGGGGTAGTAGACCTCCTTCCAGCCGATCATGATGTGGCTCCAGCTGTCCTCGGCGTCCGAGGCCAGCAGGTCCTGGGCGACCCGGGAGTTGGAGTACATCCCGTCCTTGCGCTCCAGCAGCCCGGTGGTGCACACGGCCTGCAGCAGGACCCGCAGCTGGTGCGCCGGGATGCCGGCGTGCTCCAGGATCTCCGTGAACTCGGCCGAGGGCCGGTCGGCGAGGAAATGGAAGATCCTCAGCTCCGCCGCGGTGGTCACGGCGTTGAAGAGCGCCGGGGCGTTCACCAGGAACATGAGCTTTTCGTATGCGGGGTCACCGTCGTACGACTCGTCCATTTTAAACCGTCGCCTTCTACTCTTTCGATGAATCTGAGGATGTGGTGCGGTGGTTGCTGTTTTTCGATGGGGAGAACGCCCGCCGAAAATGTATCGGGATTCCGCATTGCCCTGGCAAGATCACCGGCATGTGGCGTGGGTCACTGCGCGGATTCACTGTCCGGGGTCGCCTTTTACGGCGACCCCGGGTTTTCACGGTGACGCCGGGTTCCTGCGGTGACGCCGGGTTTTACGGCGACGCCGAGTCCTTGCGGTGCCGCCGGATTCTTACGGTGGCGCCGGATTCCTACGGTGCCCTTGGGCGGAGCGTTCAGTCGACCTGGTCCCCGTACGAAAGCAGGGGTACGGCGGACTTCCAGGCCAGTTCCAGATTGGCCAGCTGCCCCATGCGCTGGTGGTCGCAGTCCAGCGCCACCTCCCGGACCTCCGCCGAGCTGTATTTCTTCCACGCCTCGGCGAGGGGCGGAGTCGTCGCACGGCCGTTCCGGGAGGAGACGAAGACGATGTCCCCGTCGTACGTCCCGGGATCGTGCCCCTCGTCCAACAGTTGGTTGTTCTCGATGATCCGGTGGACGTTCGCCCTGAGGGTGGCGGGCAGCTCCCTCGCGAGCTGCTCCTCGTCGGGCGGCAGGGCAGCCTCGTCGTCCGGCGATCCCGCCCCGCCGTCCGGTGTTCCTGCCCCGTCCCCCGATCCTGCCCCGTCTCCCGTGCGGACGGGCCGGCACTCGGCGAGATGGGGGTCCAGGAGGACGAGGCCGGCCACCTCCTGGCCGAGCTCCTGCAGCTGAACGGCCATCTCGTGCGCCACGACGCCGCCGAACGACCAGCCGAGCAGGTAGTACGGCCCCTCGGGCCGGACGGCCCTCATGTGAGCGATGTACTGGGCGGCCATCTCCTTGAGCGTCTGCGGGAGCGCAGTCCCCCCGTCGAGGCCCCGCGCCTGGATGCCGTAGACCGGGTGCGGATCGGTGACGTACCGCGCGAGCGGCATGTAGCACCAGCTCATCCCGGTGCCGGGATGGATGCAGAAGATCGGCGGCTTCTCCCCGTGATCGCGGATGACCAGGAGCTCGCTCAGCGCGCCCTGGCCGGTCTGCCCGCTCAACGCATCGACGAGGCCCGCGACGGTCGGGGCTTCGAAGAGCGTGCGGATGCCGAGCTCGACGCCCAGCAGGGTCCGGATGCGGCCGACGAGGCGGGTGGCGAGGAGCGAGTGCCCGCCCAGCTCGAAGAAGTTGTCGTCGACTCCGACCTGTTCGACGCCGAGGACGTCGGCGAAGACGGTGCAGAGGAGCTCCTCTTCGACCGTGGAGGGGCCGCGGCCGGTGGAGACGGCCGCGTAGTCGGGAGCAGGGAGTGCGCGCCGGTCGAGTTTGGCGTTGACGGTCAGCGGGAGGGCGTCGAGGACGACGACCGCTGCGGGGACCATGTACTCGGGCAGGTGCTCGACGGCGAACGCCCGCAGCGCCGACGGCAGTTCCCCACCGTCCTGGCCGGGGGCGGGAACGGCATAGGCGACGAGCCGCTTGTC
>NZ_JAGIYX010000054.1:0-32904 GCF_017813315.1 Kitasatospora sp. RG8 | reverse complement strand
ATGCAGATCATCGGACACCAGCACATCGATTCCCACTCGATCCCCCAAGATAGTTCCTCGACTGCCCTACCGGGCCACAATGACGCACAACTCGCGCGCCCGATAATCGCATACCTGTGCAAAATTCTGAAGCTTGATCTTCAGCATGTGCCGACCCGGACGCAAAGGCGGCAGGTCCAGCGGCGAAAAAGATTCTGATCGGTGTACGTGCCATTTCGCGGGCCGGTCGGCGGACGCGGCGCTTCCGTTGATCCGGGCGTCCGCGTTGGGCCGCGGACGGCGGACGGCGGACGGCGGACGATCCCAGGGCCCGGCCCGCGGCGTCCGCGCGTGGTGGCTCACCGGCCGCCCCGGGCTCGGTCACCGGGGACACGGCCTGCTCGCCGCTCGTCCTGCGGCAACCGCTCCCGCCCGCGCGGACGCGGCATCAAGGCGGTGCGGCCGGACCAGGAGGAGCGTGGGCCTCGGGCTGAAGCCAGTCAGAAAGCCAGCGGGCAAGCCGGCCGGGCCCGGTACGAAGGCGGGGCCCGGTACGACGGCCGGGCCCCGCCCCCAGGGCCTCAGCTCCGCTGGAAGAACTCCAGCTCCGCCAGGGCGAGATGGCGGACCCCGTCCAGTCCTGCGGGGGCGTCGAGAGTCAGCCGGATGGTGGTGGCGTCGCTGACGCCGGTCGGGAAGGTCTGCGGGCCTGGCTTGTCCGTCAGGGTCAGCTTCTTGACGACCTTCCGGCCGTGCGACGTCGTCACCTCCATGTCGATCTGGAGCGCCCGGCCCTCGCGTGCGTAGTCCTCGGGCGAGGTCGACGCGCCGTTGGTGACGATCACGGCCACCAGGCGGAACGGCTTGGCGAAGGTGTACGTCACCGAGGCGCCCGGGCCGGGCGCGCCCCAGTAGCGGTTGCTGAGGCCGTCCGTGGCGTCGCCGACCGGGTGTCCGGGCACTTCGGCACTCGCCGCCATCCGGACCGGGGTCACCGCCTTGCTCTTGCCCAGCTTGTCCCGGGTGTCCTCGATCAGGCTCCGGCCGGCCGGCAGCAGCAGGAAGCCGCCCGCGCACAGGGCCAGCACCAACGCCAGGATCACCAGGAAGCGCGTCGTCCGACCCGAGCCGGCCCGGGTGCGGCGGCGCAGCGGCCAGATCGTCCGCCACCAGGGCAGCGGCGGTGTGGTCGTACGGGGAGTGAGAGGGGTCGCGCAGCGGCGGCAGAATCGGCGGTCGGGCGGGTTGGGTGTGCCGCAGGAGGGACAGGGCGCCCCCGCGGCGTCGTCGTCCACCGGAACGGGCCGTACGACCGGACGCGGCACGACGGCCTTCGCCGGCAGGACGGGCTGCGGTGAGTCGGGCTGCGGTGAGTGGGGCGGGGGTGAGTCGGGCGGCGGGGATGCCTTCGGCACGGATGCCTGCGGCGCGGCGGGTTGGAGTGTGGTGGGTTGGAGTGTGGCGGGCGCAGGCACGGCGGCCTCCGCCGGGGTGCCGCCGACCGGGGTGCCGCCGGCCGTGGGGCCGTCGGCCGGAGTGGCGGCGGCGGGAGTGGCGGCGGTGCTCTGCGGCGGGGGCGTCGGGGTGGCGGGGGCGGTCGGGGTGTCCGACCAGCCCAGGTAGGAGCCGCAGTTGTCGCAGAAGCCGTCCGTCGGGCCGTTGGACGCCCCGCACACTGGACACTCGCGCATCGCCGTCACCCCTCCTCACCCACGGGCGGTCCCGGCAGGACCTCCACCCGGCAGACCGTGTGGACCGGGCACAGGCTCCGGAGCAGCGAACGGACCCGGTCCGCGTCCACCTCGTACGCCTCGCCTCCGTGCCGCGGCCACACCCGTACGAGCACCTCGTCGGCCGGGGCGGGCGGCAGTGCGGCACCGGCCGTGCTCGACCAGGCGGCCCCGCCGTCCCCGCTGACCTCGGCGGACACGCCCAGCGCCAGGCGCAGGGCCTCGACCAGGCCGCGCCGAGTGCCGCTCCAGCGGTGCAGTTCCACCGCGCGGGCCACCGCCTCGCGCCGCAGCGCCAGCGGCCAGTCGGGGTCGTCGGCGCCGCCCACCCAGGTGGCCAGCCAGGACAGGAAGTCGGCCGGGGCCAGTCGCGGATCGAAGTACGAGGGCAGGTTGTCGAGGGTCGTGAACACCGGGGCCAGCACCGTGTCCAGCCCCGCTGTGAACCGTTGCGCGAAGTCGTCGTCGGCGTACAGCGCGGGGAGCTGCTCGCCGATCGGGTGGCGGCTGGGCAGCCCCGGCACGGCGGCCCGGCTCATCCGCGGACCTCCGTCTCCCGTGCGGTCACGACCACCTGGTGCTGGTAGGAGAAGACCACCGTGCCCGCGCCGACGTCGATCCGGTCGACCGGAACGCCGCGCCGGCCGGTGACCGGGTCGGCGGCGAACAGCCGGATCTCCTCCACCACCACGTCCCCGATGGCGCGTTGCAGCACGCCGAACACCTCCCCGTACTGCACCGGCCGCCCGAACGGCCAGCCCGTTCCGTCGGGCCCGCCGTGCAACGGGTCGAGGTGCCGGAAGAGCGCATCGAGCGCTGCCTCGCGCACCCGGTCGGCGTCCGCGGCCGGTGCCGAGAGCCGGGCGACGACGGTGACGCCCTGGTAGACGGGCGGCTCCACGACGAGCCGGGTGCCGATCAGGCGCCGCTCGTCGAGGGCCGTGGTGATCCTGGCGAGGACCTGGTCGGAGGGGATCAGCTGCTCGAAGCGCAGCCGGTCGCCCTCGTCGGCCACCGCGTCCGGCACCACCAGGACCCTTACCGCGCCCGGGCCTGCGTCCCGTTCGGGCAGGCAGCGGACCCGGCGCACGGAGGGTGCGGCCTGCCGGGCGATGATCTCGTAGTCCTCGGCGGTCACCGCGCGCTCCTGCATGCGCAGCGTCTCGGGCGCCCGCAGCTTGGCGTTCTCGATCGTCTCCCCGGCGACGCCGCCGCGCGCCGCCTCCCGGTTGGTGACCCGGGTGATGTACGGGACGGAGCTGCGCAGGACGGAGACGGCGCCGCGGGAGACGTTGCCGGCCGGGCCGCCGCCGGTGCGGTACCGGGCCACGCGGATCCGGGCGCCCTTGGCCGGCACGGCCCCGCACGGGCGCAGGGTGCCGTCGGCCTCGCGCAGCACCGGTGGGAACGCGAACTCGCCGGTGGTGGCGTCCACCCGGACGTGCCGGTCGGTCGGCCCCGAGCGCCCGAAGTGCTCCACCACCTCCCAGCGCTGCCACCCGTCCGGAGAGGACACCTCCACCACCGGGGGTTCCCCGTCGAGCAGCACGGGCGGGCGGCCGAGCCGGAAGGACTGCCCCGCCACCCCCTCCGACACGCCGAGCGGTACGTCGGTCACCCGCTCGGCGTGCTCCACGGCCGTCGTGCCGCCGACGGTGAAGACGGCGGCCTCGCGCACCGTCGGCGACTCCGAGTAGAACGGCTGGCCCGGCTCCGCCGCGGTGACCCGGCAGCGCAGCCAGCCCGCTCGGGTCCCGCTGACCAGCGACGCCGTGTGCCCGGCCGGAACGTACACGATGACCTCGCCGGGTCGGTTCAGCCCGCCGGTGCTGTCGGAGCCGGTCTCGCAGCGCTGCCACCGGCCGCCGTCCCACGCCTCCCACACCAGCGGGGGCTGGCGCGGGTCGACGCCGACGCCCTCGACGCGGCTGTCGAGGCGTACCGCGACCACGCAGCGCGGCACCGCCGTCGGCAGGCCGAACAGCAGTGCGTCGCCGGGCTCGGGCGCGGCCTGGAAGCAGGGGATGTCCCGGCCCTCGGCCAGCGCACCCGTCCGGTCGGTCTGCTCACCGGTGCGGGGCACGGTGACCAGCCGGGTCAGCTCGCTCGGCACTATGCGCAGGTCCTCGGTGGTGGCGAAGACCACGGCCTCCTCGGTCTCGCCGGCCGCGGTCGTCACCTCGGTGCCCGCGGGCAGCGTCACCGTGTCCGGTTGGGGCGCCGACAGCCAGAAGTCGACATCGGCGACGGCGGCCGACGGCGGGTACAGCCGGATGCCCAACAGGTCCAGGAAGGCCAGGTAGTTCTTGTCCGGGACCCGGTTCAGCCGGTACAGCAGCTGGTCCACGAGGTAGGCGAACGTCTCGATGAGGGTGACGCCCGGGTCGGAGACGTTGTGGTCGGTCCACTCCGGGGCGCGCTGCTGCACGTACCGCTTCGCCTCGTCGACGAGCTGCTGGAACCGTCGGTCGTCCAGGTTGGGAGAGGGCAGGGCCATCAGTCCGCGACCATTTCCTCGGTCCCCTCCTCGGAGGGGATCGTGTAGAAGGGGAAGACCAGGTTGCGCCGGTCGTTGGTGGTGCGCACCGTGTAGCGCACGTCGATGTAGAGGGTGGCCGCCTCCACCGCGTCGAAGGCCACGACGACCTCGTCCACCGCGATCCGGGGCTCCCAGCGCTCCAGTGCCTCGCGCACCTGCTGGGCGATCCGCCCGGCGGTGTCGCCGTTGCCGGGGGCGAAGACGTACTCGTGGATGCCGCAGCCGAAGTCGGGCCGCATCGGCCGCTCGCCGGGCGCGGTGCCCAGCACGAGGCGGATGGCCTCCTCCAGTTCCCGCTCCCGCTCGACCATGGCGATCCCGCCGGTCGGCCCGACCCGCAACGGGAACGCCCAGCCGCGCCCGATGAACCGTTCGCTCATCACACACCTCCGATCAGCACGTTCGGCGCTCCGGCCAGGACCGTCGCGCCGCACGCCGCCTGGTCGCGGGCCCGCGCCGCGGGCAGCCCGCCGATCAGCACCACGCCCCCGGTGACCGCGGACGGGTTGGGCACGAGCACGTTGCCCGGTCCCAGGGCCGCGTGCGGCGGCACCGGGCAGACGTGCAGGCTGCCCACCACGGCGGCGGGCAGCCCGCCGATCAGCACCGTCGCCACCCGCGCGGCGGTGCCGGGCGGCGGGGTCGCGATCCGGCCACCGTGGTTGGTGGGGTCGCCGGTGCGGGCTGCGGCTGGCATCAGGGGCTCCTCGGGGGGACGGTCGGGCTGAGGGCGGTCGAGGTGGAGAGGTCGAGCGAGGGCGGTCGGGTGCGAAGGCCGGGCGGCACGGCGGTCACGGGAGGTCAGTTGATCCGGATGAGGCGGGCCTTGAGGACGGCGAGCAGGCCGCCGTCGACGGTGACGTCCGCCGTCCCGGACACCCGCACCGACCGGCCTCCGATGCTGACCCCGGCCGTGCCGTCGATGTCCACCTGCCGGCCGGTCACCTTCACGGTGCCCTGCCGGGCGTCGAGCGTGATGCCGTCCCGGTCCAGCAGGACGGAGGTCAGCGGACGGTTCCGTCCCGCGTACACGGTGAGCTCGATCCGGTCCCGGCGGTCGTCCAGGCGGACCTCCAGCCGCCCGTCCCCGGTCACCAGCCGCAGCCCGGAGGGGCCCGGCGCCGGCGCGTCCAGCAGCTCCACACGGTGACCCGAACGCGAGGCCACCGAACGGCGGTTGACCTTTCCGCTGGTCGTGTCGATCAGCGGCACGTCGTGCGGCGAGGGCTGGTCCACCCCGTTGTAGAGCCCGCCGATGACGTACGGGCTGTCCAGCAGGCCCTGCTCGAACCCGACCAGCACCTCGTCGTTGACCTCGGGGCTCACCACACCGCCGCCGCCCTTGCCGCCCCACTGGACGGTGCGCACCCAGTCGGTGACGTACGTGTCGTCCAGCCAGGGGAACGTCAGGCGCACCGCGCCGCGTTCGGAGCCGTTCGGCTCGCGTACGTCCGTCACCACGCCGATCGCCAGGCCGGGGATGCGCGGGCCGCGCCCCGGGGCGTTGGCGCCGGTCGCCAGACCGGCCAGGGAACGGTCCGGGCTGGCGCTGACCCACACGGTGGTGCGGTAGCCGCCGTGCGGTTCCAGTACGTGCTGCACCGCCGTCGCCGTGTACCGGCCGGAGAACGCCTGCCCCACGTTGCCGAGCGCCACCGGTTTGCCCGCCCGCAGCAGCGGATTGCCCTCGGCCACCGCCTCCAGCTCGCCGAAACCGGCGCTGACCTGGGCCGCCACCGCACGGGCGACTGCCGTCGTCTCCGCCTGCGTCCGGTAGGGCGTGTCGGTGACGGCCACGGTGGACTTCCCGAACCGGGCGGCCGACCCGGGACGGAGCCCCGGCACCACGGTGTCGCTGACCACGGACGGCTGCTCGGCGACCAACGGCCGCTTCGTGGTGACGTCCCAGCCGCGCACCTGCACCTTCGAGGCGCCGTCGGCGGCCGACAGCGCGGCCCGCAGCGCCAGGAGGTTGCGCCCGTACTCCAGGACCATCGGATCCTTCATGGCCGACGTCGACGGGGAGGGCGCCCCGGACGCCTCCGCGGGCCGGGTGAACTGGAGCAGCCCCTTGTCGTCGACGCGCACCTGCGCACCGCTCTCGCCCGCGAGGAACTGCAGGAAGTCCCAGTCGGAGACGTTCGCCTGGGACAGCTGCCGGTACGTCACCGGCGCGGCCTCCACCCTCCCGACGGCCAGGCCCGCGCCCGCGGCCACCTTCCGGACGATGTCCGCGGCCGTCATGTTCCGGTACGCGACGACCTTGCGGCCGCGCTGGAGGCGGTGGGCCCTGGAGTAGGCGCGGACGACGGTGAACGAACCGGTGCCGTCGCGGTCGATCTCCAGGGCCGTGACCTCCCCGCTGAACAGCCGCTCCCGCGCCTGCCCCTTCGCGGTCGTCACCGACACGCGCAGCGGGGAGCCGATGGAGATGCCGGTGGCGTGCAGGAACTCGTGGTCGGGGTCGCGGTAGGTGAGCACGGCGGTGTCCGGTAGGCCCACGTTCTCGTCGACCACACAGCTCACCAGCTGCGCCGCCCAGATCTGCGGCAGTTCGCCCGGCGCCTCCACGATCGGGTCGGCAGCGAACGACCTGCCCCCGGAATCGAACCCGCTCACCGTGCCCCCTCGACGTTGCCGTTGCCGCTACCGAGACCGTGCCCGTTGCCGGTTTCCTCGGCGTAGTTGTCGTCCCGCAGGCCCGGCACCACCAACTCGGTGCCGGGGGCGAGCGCCATCGGGTCGTCGATGCCGTTCGCCTCCGCGATGACCCGCCAGGCCGTCGCGTCGCCGTACTCACGCCAGGCCAGCATCGCCAGGCTGTCGCCTGCCACCACGGTGTGCGTGCTGCGGGCGGTGCGCGCGCCGGACGTCGGGTTCTGGCCGGGCGGGTCGACACTCGCCTCCTCGATGGACAGCGAGCAGGTCGCCCGCAGCGGCTTCCCGTCCACGTCGAAGAGCGTGAACGAGACCGACAGGTTCGACAGCACCCCGTCGAACGAGGTGGCCCGCGCGCTGCCCCACTCGAAACGCACCCAGGGGCTCGCCGGCTTCTTGCGGCCGAGACTGGCCGGGGTCGGCACGCACGCCTTCATCAGCGTCTCCACCGCCTGCTCCACCGAGTTGTCGTGGGTGGCGGTGGCGTCCAGGAACACGTCCAGGCTCAGGGTGCGCGGGCCGCTGCCCACGAACTCGGGCAGCGCCGACTGCCCCGCCATCCGGGACGGGGACCGCCGCCACTCGGTGGTCTTGCCCAGTTGCAGGGTCGACGGGTTGAACTGGAGGTCGAGCCGGGCGATCGTCCCGCCGGGCTTGGCCCCGACCGAGGCCGGGGGCTCTTTCAGGGTGAGCTGGGCCCTGGCGCGGCTGGCGCGAGCCGATGAGGCCATGACGTGGCTTCCTTCTGGAGCAGAGTGCGGCGGGTCGTCGGGCGGGGCCGGGGTGGGACGGTCAGGCGGGGACCAGCCCTGCGTGGGCGATCTCCAGGGTCTCCACCGCGGCCGCGGAGTTGGCGGGGTCGAAGGACGGACCCTGCCAGCGGACCGGGACGATCCCGAAGACCTGCCAGCTGATGATCCGGCTCAGATCGGGCCGCAGGGCCACGATCTCGCCGTCCTTCGGCTCGACCCGCCGCAACGTCTTGTCCAGCCAGCGGCCGATCTTCGCCGTGTCGGCGGTGACCGGCCGGGTGAGGGTGATGTTCGACCAGGTCACGCGCCCCGGGAGCTGCCAGGTGAAGCCGTTGTTGCCGCCCTCGGCGTAGCTCTCCATCTCGACCTCGGCGCCCATGCCGGAGCAGGTGTGGAAGGCGCCCAGGTCGTTGCCGCCAATCGCCAGCCGGAAGAACACGCTGGTCGCGAAGATGTTGTCCGTCATCGGTCCGTCGTCCGTTTCTCGTTCGTGCGGGTGCTCAGCGGCGGCCGTCGAAGGGCCGGCCCGCGCGTTCCCGACCGCGCCGCAACTCGGTGCGCAGAAGGCGGGCGACCGGGTCGAGCAGGCGGCGTGCCAGGTCGTCCAGGTCGAGGTCGCCGCCCTGTGGCACGGTGTCACGCGGACTTCCGCCGGTCCGCCCGGAGGCGGTGCCCCGTTGGGCCGGGGTGGCGGTGCCCGGGACGGTGGCGGTGCCCGGTGCGGTGACAGGGGCCGGGACGGTGGCGGTGCCCGGTGCGGTGACAGGGGCCGGGACGGTGGCGGTGCCCGGTGCGGTGACAGGGGCCGGGACGGTGGCGGTGCCCGGTGCGGTGGTGGGTGCGGGTGCGCTCCGGACCGTGCCCCGGGTTCCGCCGGTGTCGCGTTGCACGGGGGGTGGGGCTGCCTCCGGGGGAACTCCCGGAGCGTCGCCGGGGTCCAGCCTCCTGGACCGCACCAGCGGAACCACGGGTACGGGCCGCGCCGAGGGCTCGGCCGGGGAAGGCTGGACCACGAGCGGCGGCGCGTGCGGGGCGGTCACGGGCAGGGGACCGGACGTGCGAAGGGATTCGGACGTGGGCACCCGGCGCGGCCCGGGGGAGCCGGGCGCTCGCTGGACGTGCTGCGGCGCTGCTGTGGAGGGCTGGGCGGCCCAGCGTGCCGCGACCACGGGACGGCTCACCGTGCGGGGGGCGGCGACGGGGGCCGTCGCGCTCCCCATGTCCCGGCTGCCGCCGAGGGTCAGGGGCCGCGCCGCGAGAAGTTGGACGGTGCGGTGCGGAGCGGCCGGCGCCTGGCCCGGGGCCCCGGCCCGACCGGCGAGGACGAGCGGGACGGCCCCGCTCGTCCGGGCCCTTGCGGGCGCGGGAGCTCCGGCACGACCGCCGCGCCGGGGCACGGGGACCGGGGGCGCGGGGTGCTGTCCCGCTCCCGGTATGAGCGCGCGCTGGACGGCGGACGAGGCGGACGGGGCAGGCGGAGCCGACGGGGTGACCAGGGCCGACGGGGCAGACGAGGTGGCCGGGGTGACCAGGGCAGACGGGGCAGACGGGGTGGCCGGGGCGTCGGGGCGTGCGGCGGTCGGCGGCATCGCGGGCAGCGGCGCCCCCAACCCGGCGCGCGGACGCCGCGAGGTCCGCCCCGGACCGTCCTCGGCAGCCGGGGCCTCCGTCTGCCGCTGCACGAAGGGCAGGGCCGACCCCGAGGGCGCGCCCGTGGAGGGGGAATCGCCGGCCCGCACGTGACCGGCCGCACGGGTTCCCAAAGCCTGTGCGGTGGCCGGGAGTTCGGCCAGCGGCGGACCGAGAGCCGGACGACCGGCCGCGCGCAGCACGGGTGCGGCGCCGAGCGGTGGGCGATGCGCTGTGCGTTCTTCGGGGGCGTCGGGCGGGGTCTGCGTCTGGCGTTGGATCGTGGGCACGGTGGGTGGGGGAGTGGTGGCCTGTGACCCCGAGGGTGCGGTGGGCAGGGGGAGTTCGGTTGCCGCTGCGCCGAGTGGTGGGCGATGCGCTGTGTGCTGTTCGGGGGTGTTGAGCGGGGTCTGCGTCTGGCGTTGGATCGTGGACATGGTGGGTGGGGGAGTGGTGGCCTGCGGCCCCAGGGGTGCGGTGGGTAGGGGGAGTTCGGTTGCCGCTGCGCCGAGTGGTGGGCGATGCGCTGTGCGCTGTTCGGGAGTATCGGGAGTGGTCTCCGTCAGGCGCTGGACCGTGGGCATAGCCTGTAGGGGAGCGGGGGTTTGCGGACCCAAGGGCGCAGCGGGCAGGGGGAGTTCGGTTGCCGCTGCGCCGAGCGGTGGGCGATGCGCTGTGCGCTGTTCGGAGGCATCGGGAGTGGTCTCCGTCAGGCGCTGGACCGTAGGCAGGGCCGGTAGGGGAGCGGGGGCTTGCGAACCCAAGGACGCAGCGGGAACGGGGGGTTCGGCTGCCGGAGCACCCAGGGCCGGGCGATCGCCCGCGCGCTGCACAGGTGTTTCGCCGGCGCCCCGCGCGGGTGTGACGGGCAGGTCGGGGACGATGGTCTCCGCTTGCCGCTGGACGACGGGCATGGCCGGTGCGGGAGCAGGGGTGGCCGCTCCCGAGGGCGCGGCGGGCGCCGGCACTTCGGCCGGCGGGGCACCGAGGGGGGCAAGGTCGGCCGCACGCTGCACAGGCGCGTCGGGGGACGGGCCGTCGATGTGCGCCGGGGGGACGGCGGGACGCACGACGGGCACCCGGCGCCTGGGTGCGGCGGGTACCCGGGCGACGGTCAGGGACCGGCCGACAGGGCGCGTCTGCACCACGGCGCGCGCCGCTTCGGCTCGGTCCTCAGGGCCCCCCTCGCCCGGGTGGTCGGTACGGGCACTCTTGGCGGCGGGTACCTCCCGGCCCGGACGGCGGTCGGTGGCGGCAGGGAGGGACCTGGTTCCGGTTGCGGTCCGCTGTACGGGCGGGCCGGCCGGGGCCTCCGGGGCGCCGTCGCCGGAAGCGTCGGCGACCACCGCGATCCGGCGGACCAGCGGGAGCCGCGTGGGCATCGGCGTACGGCCGGCCCCGGCCGGGGACAAGGAGGTTGCTTCGGCTCGCTGAACGACATGAGCGCCGTCCGCACTGAGCACGGCCGCGGACTGCGCGGGCGTGAGGCCACGGGTACCAGGTGCACCGCCCGCCGCCCCGGCCCCCGAGAGGACACCCCGCCCGCCGCGGGACCGTCCTGAGTCCTCGCCGACGTCGTCGGCCCGCGAGCGGTCGGCGCCGGAGGCAGAGGGCAAGGGGTCGGATCCGCTCCGGCCGGCGCTCGCCCTGACCGCAGGCGCGGCCTGCGCGGACACCGGAGCGCCCTTCACCGATGCGCCCGCACCCGACGCACCCGCGCCCGGATCCGAGGTGCCCGGCCGCGCACTCGAACCACCGGCACTCGACGCACCCGGCCGCGGACGCCGTGAGGTCGGCGCGCCGGGTGCGCGTGAGGCCTGCGCGCCGGGTGCCGGCGGCGCCTCCACCTCCGGCGCGGCGTCCGCATCGGACGGGGGCAGTGCCCTGAGCAGCAGCGGGCCGCCGCCACTGTGGGTGGGGTGTGCGGTGGCGGGACGGGCGACGCCGCGCACGAGGCCGGCCGGGGCAGTCGGCAGCAGGGCGTGGGCGAGGCCGGTGTCGAAGGACGGATCGCGCCAGGCGGCCAGCCCGTCCCGGAAGGCGAGCCCGTCACTGACCCTCATCGGTGCTCGGGACAGGGTCAGGAGGGAGGGCGCGGTGCGACGCCACCCGCCGTCCCAGTCTGCGGGCACGCCCGGGCCCCGGACGGCGGGGGCCTCTTGGACCCCACCCTCCGCGCCCACACCCGCTGCGCCCACACCCGCTGCACCCGCGCCCGCCGCGCCCACAGCATCCGCACCCGCGCCGCCCGAGGGTGCGGCGCCCGGCGTGGTGGCGCGCCGGCGCACCCTGTCCCGCCACGCCATCTACTCAACCACCTTCGTTTATACGGGAGTTGATATGAGAGATCTCGGTGACCCACTGCCGGCGTTCGTCATGGGTCAGGTCGAGGATCTCGTCGCGTTGCCAGTGGAAGTGGTAGGCGATGTACGCGATCTCCTCCCTGAGCCGGGGGAGCGCGTACGTCACGATTCCCCCAGGCGCCCACCGGAGAGGTCGACCTCGAAGCCGCCTTCGCAGTGCGGGCAGGTGACCGCCGCGCGGGTGTGGCCTTCGCTGTTGACGCGCCGGTAGAAGTCCTGGAGGAACGCGACGTCCGTCGCGTACATCCGCTCCACGACCCCGGCGTGCACGTCGGTGACGGTGCCGAGCCGGGTGATGACCTGGCTGAGCAGCACCACACTCAGGTACGCCGGGTTCTCCTTGACCCGCAGGTCGATCTGGGGCCGCAGCTCGTCACGGGCGGTGGCCAGGCGCATCGAGCCGTGCCGGTGCACGGTGCCCGCCTCGTCCACGTACCCACGTGGCAGTTCGAACTCGAACTCGGTGCGCAGCGCGTGCTCCTCGCGCTGCGGCGGAGCGGCGGCGGCGGAGGGTGCCGCCGTCTGTGCCGGAGTCGTGGCGGGTGCCGTGGCCTGGAGGATCTCCTCCAGGCTGCCCGCCGTCACCGTACGTCGCCTCATTCGACGATGATCTCCTCGAACACGATGGTCACGGACTCGGTGGCCGCGGCGGACTCGCCGGCTTTGAGGGAGGGCCCCTCCCACTTGGAGGCCCACCCGTTCATCAGCTGGATGCGGCGGACGGTCTCGCCCGTGGAGTCCTTGATCTCGATGGTGAGGTTCTGCCGAGCGGTGTCGACGGCCCCGTTGTTCAGGGTCTCCTTGATCCACTTGGTGAACTCGCTGCTCTTGTCGAGTCCCCGGGTGATCGTGACCTCGCCGGCCTGGCGGGCGCCGGGCTGCTTGCGGATGATCTGCTTGCCGTCCTTGCTGACCTGACGGACCTCGACGACCTCCTCCTCGACGGTCAGGCCGCTGATCTCCTGGATCGACTCGACCAGGTAGCCACCGAGCTGCACGCCGAAGATATGGGTGGAAAGAGCATCGCCCTCTGCCATGACTGTCTGTCACCTTTCCTTGTTGCTCGTCCCGGCTGTCCCGGGGTTGGCGGACCCTCAGGTCACTCGTCGATGAGGCTGGTGCTGTCGGAGAACTGCGCCAGCCGGAACACCACGAACTCGGCCGGCTTGACCGGCGCCACGCCGATCTCACAGACCACCCGGCCCTGGTCGATCGATTCCTGGGGGTTGTTGTCCCGGTCGCACTTGACGTAGAACGCCTCCGCGGCCGTCCGGCCGAACAGCGCGCCGCTGCGCCACTCCTCGGTGAGGAACGCGGTGACGTTGCGCCGGATGCTCGACCAGAGCCGGTCGTCGTTCGGCTCGAAGACGACCCACTGGGTGCCCAGGAGGATCGATTCCTCCAGGTAGTTGAAGAGGCGGCGCACGTTCAGGTAGCGCCAGGCCGGATCGGAGGAGAGGGTGCGGGCGCCCCAGATCCGGATGCCCCGGCCGGGGAAGGCCCGCACGCAGTTCACCCCGATCGGGTTGAGCAGGTCCTGCTCGCCCTTGCTCAGGCGCAGTTCCAGGTCGATCGCGCCGCGGATCACCTCGTTGGCGGGGGCCTTGTGCACGCCGCGCTCGGCGTCGCTGCGCGCCCACACGCCGGCGATGTGACCGCTCGGCGGGACGGTCGTGTTGCGCCCGGCGGCCGGGTCGAAGACCCGGATCCACGGGTAGTAGAGGGCGGCGTAGCGGGAGTCGTAGCCCGCCTCGTCGTTGCGCCAGGTCCGCACCTGCTGCGCGGAGAGACCGGGCGGGGCGTCCAGGACGGCGACCCGGTCGCCCATCTGCTCGCAGTGCGAGATCACGGCGAGCTGGACGGTGCGCACGCCCTCGGCGTCGATGTCACCGCGCTGGTGGGCGCCCATCAGGTCGGGCACTGCGACCATGGTGATCTCGTCGATGGTCTCCAGGCCGGCGAGCCCGGTGCGGGCCGCCGCGTCGCCGACGTACTCGGCCGGGTCGAGCCGGGCCGCGCCCCGGCCGGCGGCCGGAGCGGCCACGGCCGCCGGGGCGTCGGGCAGGGTCACGGTCTGGCTCGCGGGCCGGCTCTGGGCGCCGCCGCGCTGCTCGGTGACCTCGATCAGTGCCGAGGTGCGGGCCTGGGTGACGAGGTAGCCCTTGACGTTCCTGCGGGCGGACACCTCGAAGGTCTCGGCCACCGCGCCGTCGCGGCGGACCAGCAGCTTGAACCGGTCCTCGGGCGGGTTCTCGCCGTCCGCGTCGGCGATCTCCACCGACACGCCGGTGACGCCGGGCCGGGCCGCCAGCAGGAACCCGCCGAGCTCGACGGGTTCCGCCGCGCGCTGCACGGGGCCCGTGGCGGTGGACGGCGCGGAGCCGTCCCGGTCGGAGCCGCCAACCCGGACGACGTACGCGGCGCCGCCGCCGTTGGCGAAGTACCCGTAGACCGCGTGGGGCAGGTGGGCGCCCTCCGCGAACCCGCCGAAGCTCTGGGAGTACTGGTCCCAGCTGGTGACGAGCGTCGGCTCGTGGAACGGGCCGCTCCGTGCGAACCCGACGAACGCGGCGACAGCTGTGCCGACCCCTTCGATCGGGCGAGCACCGGACTGCACCTCCTCCACGTAGACACCCGGGGTGAGGTACGTCGGCATGCTCGCTCCTTCGCGTCACTGGTCTTCGGTGGACTTCGGCCCGGTCGTGCGGACTGCGGACTGCGGGCTGCGGACGGTGGTCCACGGACTCCGCCGCGCCCCGTCCCCAGCCTTTCCGTCGGCCGTCGCCGGTGGGAGGGACCCGGGGACCTGACCGGGGGCAAGTGCGCTGCCCTCCCCGGCCGCCGCGCCGGCCCGTCGGTCGCCCCGGCCGCCGCCCCGGCCCGCCGTCCCGGCTCAGGCCTTTGTGACCTGGGCCACGTACGGTCCGAACTCGCCCTCCAGCACCAGCCGGCCGAGCTTGCGGTACTCCTGCGCGACGGAGGTCACCGCCTGGGCCATCGTCAGTGGTCCACCCGACTCGGCGGCGAAGTACGCGGCGGTCACCGCGCAGGCCCGGATGGAGCCTCCGGCCAGTTCGAACCGGTCCGCGCAGAAGCCGAGGTCGAGGTCGTCGGCCCGGGGCACCCGGTCGCCCAGACAGCGGTCCCACAGGGCGAGGCGCTGGGCGGCGTCGGGCACCGGGAAGTCCGCGATCACGTCCAGGCGGCGGGTGAACGCCTCGTCCAGGTTGGCGCGCAGGTTGGTGGTCAGGACGGCGATGCCGTCGAAGGACTCCATCCGCTGGAGCAGGTAGGCCGACTCCATGTTGGCGTGCCGGTCGTGGGCGTCCTTGACCTCCGAACGCTTGCCGAAGATCGCGTCCGCCTCGTCGAACAGCAGCACCGCGTTGACGGCCGAGGCCTCGGTGAAGATCCGCTCCAGGTTCTTCTCGGTCTCACCGACGTACTTGTCGACCACCGTGGAGAGGTCCACCACGTACAGGTCCATGCCCAGGTCGGCCGCCACCACCTCGGCCGACATCGTCTTTCCGGTACCGGACGTACCCGCGAACAGCGCGATCACCCCGCGCCCGCGCCCGCCACCGGGCCGCATGCCCCACTGCCCGAGCACCTGCTCGCGGTGGCGGGCGCGCACCGCGAGCTCCCGCAGGCTGCGGTGGGTGGGGGCGGGGAGCACCAGGTCGTCCCAGCCCACCGCGGGCTCGACCCGGCGGGCGAGGCGGGCCAGCCCCGCGCCGTTCTGGGCCCGTACGGCGGTGCGCAGGTCGTCGGGGGAGACCGGGCGGCCGTCGAGCGCGGCCGTGCGCACCGCGGTGCCGGCGGCGCGCCGCAGCTGCCCGGCGTCCAGGCGGTGCGCGGCGACGGACCGGGCGAGCGCGTCGGCCCCGCTCTCGCCGACCCCCGCGCCGGCCCGCTCCAGCGCGTGCCGCCACCGCGCGACGTGCCGGTCGGGGGCGGGGGCCGCCACCGTCAGGGTGACGGGGGTGTCGGCCGCCCAGGCGGGCTCCCAGCCGCTGGTCCCGTAGGTGAGGAAGGGGATGCCGCGCAGTGCGTCGCACAGCGTGCGCAGGACACGGGCCCGCTCGTCGGGCCGGTCGGGCAGCTCCTCCACCGGCCCCAGCAGGACGCCCGCGCCCAGCAGCCGGGCCTCGCGGGCGACCGCCCGGGCCAGCCCCGGCACGGCACGGGGGTCGTGGGACAGGGCCGCCGCGTCCAGGGCCAGCGGCCGCAGCCCGCCCGCGTGCAGCGCGGCGACGGCCAGCCCCTCGGGATCGCCGCCGCGGGTGCGCAGGTGGACGTGGCCGGTGCCGGTCCCGGTCGCGGCGGCGGCCCGGCGCAGCTCGGCCGGGTCGACGGCCGGATCGTCGGCCGGACCGCCGAGCACCCCGGTCAGCAGCGGGTCGGGCGACGCGTCGCCCAGCAGGTGCGCGGTGACCCGGTCCGGGACGGTCAGCACCCTTGACAGGGGCGGCCGTTCGGGCTCGGTGACCTCCAGCAGACCGCCCGCGACGAGCGGCGCGGTGGGAGCCAACCGGAAGCGGGCCGCGGACAGCCCGCTGTGTCCGCACAGTTCGAGGGCGAGCCCGACGGTGGGCCGGCGGCGCGTCAGGTCGTCGTTGAGGTAGCCGTAGAGCTGCTCGAAGCGGGCGTCCAGGTCCGGGGCCAGGGCGACCAGGAGCAGGTCCAGGTCCAGGGGCGCCAGGGCGAAGCGGGCGGCGAGCACGGCCAGCGGCGATCCGGGCGGCGGAGCGTCCGGCGGGTCCTGCGCGTCCGGCGCGGGCAGTGCGGGCGGATGCCCCTCGTCCAGGACGCGGGCGACCGCCTCCGGCGTGAGGTACTGGCCGCGGTACGGATCGTCCGGATCGGGATCGACGGCACGCCGGAGCGCGACGGCCGTGCGCACCCGTTCCTCGACGACCCGCAGCCGCGTCCACAGGTAGGGAGCCGGAGCCGTCGTCCCGGCCGGGGGCTCCGCGGTCCGCGTCACGGCTGCCGCTCCCCGCGTCGGCGGCGAGCGGGGGCCTGCCCCCGCTCCCGGGAGCCGCCGAAGCCCTCCGGACCGGGCTCGCCCACCTCCGTGTAGCGCAGGCGCCGCGCGGACCGCGGCTCCTCCGGTTCGGCCCGGGCCGCGGCGCGTAGGACGAGCCCCTCGGTGACCGGCGGGGCGACGGCCGTCGTGGCTCCGGCCAGTGGCGCCCTCACCCGCAGCCCCAGCGACGGTTTCAGCTCGCCGCCCAGCGCCGACCACACGTCGGAGGCGGCGGGCGCGTCGAGCCCGGTGCCACCGCCGTCCAGGCCCACGATGAGGCCGAGTTCGGCGAGCGAGCCGGTGAGCAGGTGCGGGGGCAGCGCGTCGGTGGACACCAGACACCTCAGCACCTGGGAGAGCAGCCGGTGTTCGTCCTGCGGCCGGCTCGCCCACGCGGTGACGAGGTACGTCAGCTCGAACCAGCGCGCCGGGGCGCGGCGCGCGGCGAGGAAGCCGTCCGCGTCGTACACCTCGCCCGCACCGCTGGCGCGCCGGGTGTGGTCCTCGCGGACGTCGTACAGGAACACGCACACCGTCGGCGCGCTGCGGCGGGCCGCCCAGTCGCGGGTCGGCGCGTCGAACACCACCTCGACGCCCGACGCGTCCAGGCCGGACTCCGTGAGCAGCCGGCGCAGCCCCTCGTCGACTTCGTGGATCATCGTCGGACCACCTCGTTGGGCGGCTGCACCGTGCCGCCGACCACCAGGAAGCCGGTCTGCACCGGGGAGAAGCCGGGGCCGCTCGCGGTGATGACGCGGGGGCCGGTCTGGTCCTTGGCCAGGATCAGCAGTTGGCCGATGAACCGGCCGTCCTGCCCGGGGACGGTCGGCGCCGCCGCGGCCGTGATGCCCGGCTGCCACGTGAACCGCACGGGCGCGCCGGGCGGGAAGTCCTCACCGCGTACCGAGGTGACGAAACCGGGCTTGCCGATCGGCGGGACCGCGACGATCCGCGGCTGGAGGATCCGCAGCTGCTGGACGGCTTCGTTGTCGCCGGGGTCGGCGTCCGTGCCGGTGGTGGTGAGGGTGCCGGTCACGAGACCGGTGAGCGCCTTGTCAGGGCTGAGGACGACCTGGACGACGGTCCCGGCACCCGGGGCGAGGTCGGGCAGCACACACACCCAGGCCTGGTCGCAGCCCGGCGGCGGCCCGTCGTGGGGCACGCCCCCGGGCAGGCCCACGCGAAGCCGCAGACCGGTGGCCAGCCCGTTGCGGCCGTTGCGAACGGTGTACGTGACGACCACGCGACCACCCACGTAACCGGGGTTCGGCTGCGCCGTCAGGCTCAACCCGGGGCCGGCCGGTGGCGCGGGCGGCAGCGGCGGGGGCGGGGGTGGCGGGGGCGTGCCGGTCGGCGCCGGGGGCGGCGGCGGAGCGGGGGTGGTTGTCGGGCCCGGCGCGGGTGTCGAGGTCGGGGTCGGCGTCGGCGTCGGGGCCGGGGTCAGGGTCGGTGTCGGTGTCGGTGTCGGACCGGGCGTCGGCGGTGCGGGTGCCGGGCGCACCGGCACCACGGTCCGGCCGGTGTTGTCACTGGGACGGGGGTCGAGGACGGCACCGGTGACCGACCAGTCCAGGGGTTGGTCCCCGGGCACGACCCCGGTGAGGGTGACCGTGACCGGCACGGTGGTGCCCGGGCGCACCACGCCCAGGGCGCAGACCAGCGCCGCCGCGTCACAGGTGGCGCCGGGCGCGGTCAGGCCGTTGACGGTCACGCCGGCCGGAGGCGCGACGGTCAGCCTGGTCCCCGGCGAGGCCGCCGGGCCGTGGTTGACGACGTCCACCCGGATGTTCGCGGAGTCTCCCACGACGAGCGGCGCGGTCGTGCCGGGCGCCCGGACCGCGAGGTCCACGGACTGCTGGACGCCGGGTTCCTTCTGACGGCCAGGCAGCCCGGCGGTGAGCGGGGTTCGGGCCCCGGAGGCCACGTTCACCAGGGACAGCTTCTCCGGGCTGTTGGCGGCCAGGGCGGCACGCGAGCTGATCACCAGAGCCCTGCCGTCGGAGGTCCAGGCGGCGTCGCGGGGCTGGAAGGGCCCGGTCGCCGTCGTGTCGGGCAGCTCCCGACCACAGGCTCCCGGCCGGTCGCGGGCCGCGTCGGGAAGCAGCACCCGGCAGCCGCCACCCGCCGCGGAGGCGAGCAGGATCCCGTTGCGCTCGTCGACCCGGCCGGCGCCGTTCTTGCGGTTGAAGGCGATGGTGGCGCCGTCCGGTGAGAACGCCGGACTGTCGTCGACGACCTCGCAGGCACCGGGGCAGTGGGCGGCACTCAGGTCGCGCTGGCGGTCCAGGTGGTCCACCGACACCGTCCACACGTGCTTGTTGCCGCCACCGCCGTTGACCACCTGGTTGCGGGTGAAGGCCAGGGTCGTGCCGTCGGGGGACCACGTGGGCTGGGCGTCGCCGCCTTGGGACTGCCCCTCGGGCGGGACGATCACGTTGCGGACCGCGCCGGTGGCGGCGTCCGCGATCAGGATCCGTCCGGGACCGGAGGCGGCGCCGACACCGCCCGGGGAGGTCCGGGTGAAGGCCAGGTACCGGCCGTCCGGGGAGAAGGCCGGATCGGTGTCCCAGTCCCTGGGGCCGCGGCCCGCGAGCGGAAGCGCCGCCGGGTCGGAGCCGTCGGCGTCCGCGATCCAGATCCGTTCGATCCGCCCGGCCGGTCCGTCCGGCCCGGCCGGAACGTCCTCGAAGCGGGTCAGCACGATCCGGCGGCCGTCGGGCGTGTAGCTCTGCCGTTCGGTCCACGGGTCGTACCCGGCGGCCGGTCGGAACAGCGGGTCCTTCGTCGGATCCGTCTCGGTGTCGGCCGCCGGGTCCTCCTTGAGGACGGTCCGGCCGAGATCACGCGGGTCGGAGCCGTCCGGGCGCACGTCCTGCAGGGTCACCACGTGCGGCCCGGGCGCCGAGGTGTGTTCGACCACCGCCCCGCCGCCCTGGAGCGGACCGAGCCAGGTGGCCGATGAGACCTCGCGGTCCTCGCTGAGCACCACCTGCGGTTCGTCCTCCGAGAGCGCTTTCACCCGGAAGACGTGGTCCCAGTCGCCCTCACAGGAACACGTCCGGTCCGGGCTGAGGAAGAGCAACCCGTTCCCGTCGGGCAGCCAGGCTGCCCCGTGCGTGCGCCACTGCGCCCGCGGACCCGCCAGCAGCGGCCCGCCGGTGCGCCCGTCGGTCCACCGCAGCCGGGGCCCGGCGGCTCCGGTGGCGGTGTACGCGATCCGGTCCCGCGTCGCCGGCCCGTCCACCGGGTTCCACACCGGCTCGGTGCCCGCACCGTCGGCGGGGTCGGAGACCCGCGTGGCGGGGCCACCCCGCAGCGGCCGCACGTAGACCTGCCGGCCGGCGGCCCGGTCGCCGTCGGAGGAGTACGCCAGCCGCGCGCCGTCGGGCGAGACCGTCGGGTGCTCCTCGTTCGCGGGGGTGTCGGTCAGCCGGGTCAGACCGGTGCCGTCGGTGCGCACCAGCCACAGGTCGCGCTGGGTGCCACCGGCCGCGGCGGGCTGCGCCGCGTCGAAGACGACCGACCGGCCGTCCGGCGTCAGCCGCGGGTTCGCCGCGTCCAGACCGCTGGTCAGGCGGCGCACCGAGCCGTCGGCGGAGCGCAGGTAGACCTGCGGGGTCTGCTCGTCGCGGCGGCTCGCGAAGACCAGCCGGTCGTCCAGGGCGGCGGGCTCGACGTCGAAGTGCGCCGGGCCCTCGCCGAACAACGGGGTGCTCGACTTGTCCGTCACCACCCGGCCGAGGCTCCGGTGGCGGGTACCGGCGTACGCGATCCGGCTCTCCCCGGCGTCGGCGCCCGGGGCCCGGGCCTCGGTGTCGCCCGGGCCGGCGGCCGCCGTCACCGCGAGCAGGGGCGCCAGCAGCAGCAGCGACGCAGCGGCCCTTCCCCAGCGGTGTCGCCGACTGCCGGAGTCACCCGTGCCCATCACGGTCCCACCTCACAGTCCGGTCCAGTGATCCACGTCCGACGGCTTGTCCACGTCCGACGGCGCCACCCTGGCCCCCCGCACCCGCGGACCGGCAGGGCCCCGGGGCCGCGCCCGGGGGAAGCACCGGCTGCGCTTTCGGGCAGCCGGTGCCCCCGTACGGTCAGATCAGCCCGTTGCGCAGCGCGTAGCCGACCGCGTGCGAGCGGTTGCGCAACTGGAGGCGGGTGATGACCTCGTGCAGGACGTTCTTGACGGTCCGTTCGGAGTACGAGGTCTTGCGCGCGATCTCCGCGGTGTCCAGGCCCTCCGACACCAGGCGCAGCATGTCCGCCTCGCGCGGGGTCAGCGTGGACAGGGACACGGCGTGCGGATCGAGCGCCGACCGCTGCAGGCTGCCGACGTGGTCGAGGAGCTTCGCGAGCAGGTCACCGGGCAGGACGCCCTCACCGTTCGCCATCGCCAGGACCAGCCGCAGCAGCCGGTCCTGGTCGGCCTCCGCGCGCCGCAGCACGGCGGTGACCCCGCATTCGATGGCACGTTGTAAGGCGTCCCCCGAGTCGAACGTGCCGACCACGAGCCCGGTGCGCGTGGCGGAGTTGTGGCGCAGCCGGTACAGCAGGGCGGCCGTCTCGTCGTCCACGCTGTCCACGGCCACGAGCGAGACCCGCGCGTCGTGCGCGCCGGCGTCGTCGACCAGCTCGACCTCGGGCCGCTGGCGCAGCTGTTGGACGATCCCGACGTGCAGGACGGGGTCCGAGGCGTACACGGCCACGGTGACCCGTCGGCCGGGGCCGCCGGATGCCGCGTCCTGCGCGGCCCGGGCCGAAGCCGGGGTCGGGGCCAGGACTGGGGGTGAGCCCTGGGCCGGGACGGTCGGCCGCGGGGTGCCGGTACCGGACGGGTGGATGGTGCTCGACGGGTGGATGGTGCCAGTGAGGTCGGCGCGGAGCATGAGGCGTACCTGTTCCATGATGCGTATGAGGGGAATTGCCGCAGGGTCAAGTCAACAAAGCTTCTGGACAAAGGAGTTGGGAGGTGTTCGCAGGGGCATCACGGCTGCCCGGGGCCTTGCCCCCGCGTCCGTGGAGGCGGGCGGGGCGGCGGCGTAGCGTCGCGGCGTGACGACCCCAGCAGCCACTCCCAGTTCTGGCGCGCCCGGCCTTGACATCCCGTCGGTGACGGTGACACCGGGCGGTACCGCCTCCACCAGCCTGACCGTTCGCAACGACGGCGACATCGTCGAGGCGTACCGCCTGGAAGTCGTCGGTGACTGCGCGGCCTGGAGCACTGTCGAACCCGCCCGTGTCTCCCTCTACCCCGGCACCTCGGAAACGGTGACCATCCGCCTGGCGCCCCCGCGTTCGCCGCAGGTGCGGGCGGGCGAGGTGCCGCTGGCCGTGAGGGTGCTGCCCACCGAGCACCCCGAGGCGGTCCGGGTCCCCGAGACCACCGTGCGCGTCGAGGGGTTCCGGGAGCTGCGGGCCGAGAGCGCTCCCAAACGCCGCCGCGGATGGCTGCGCGGACGCTACCGCATCGCCGTCCACAACGAGGGCAACCGTCCCGTGCAGGTGGGATTCACCCCGGCCCAACGCGGCGAGGAGCTGAAGTTCGACGTCCGCCCCGCGGAGCCGAAACTGGAGCCGGGCGAGTCGGCCGAGGTGGCGCTGCGGGTCAGCGCCGGGAAACCCGTCTGGTTCGGGAAGCCGGTGACCTGGCCGTTCACCGTCACGGTGGCAGAGGTCGGGGCCAAACCCGGCGACGCCGGTGAGGACGACCGGGAGCGACCGCGGACGGAAGCCGAGTTCGTCCAGATACCGATCTTCCCCACCTGGCTGCTCGCGGTCCTGGCGGCGCTCCTCGCGCTGCTGCTGGCCTGGTTCCTGCTGGTGCGCCCCGCCGTGCGAAGCACGGCCAGGGAGGCCGCCGACCAGGCGGTCCAGAAACAGCCGACACCCACCGAGGCGGCGGCCGGCCAGACTCCGGCGGCCGGCCCCGGGCAGCCGGGCGCCGGGATCAAGAGCACCCCGCCCGGCGCGGGCGCGGGGGGTACGGGAACGGGCACCGGAACGGGTTCGGGCACCGGAACGGGCGGCGACGCCGGGGCCGGGCCGGGTGGCGGGCAGCAGAGTTCGGCCACCATCGACCTGGCGACCGCCGGCGGGGAGACCAAGACCGGTACCTACACCGTGCCCCCGGGCAAGACGTTCGGGATCACGGACATCGTCGTCGCCAACTTCCAGGGCGACGAGGGCGTCGTGACGATCGGTTTCGGCGATCGCAAGATCACGACGATTGCGCTGGAGACGTTCCGTAACCAGGACTACCACTGGGTCACCCCCATCAGGATCACTGCGAACCAGACCGTGACGGTCCAGGTGACCTGTGCGAAGCCGGGCACCCCGGCCACCGGCCTTCAGGCCCAGGAGTGCCACGAGGTCCTCAACGTGAGTGGCGTGTTGAGCGATCTCAGGTGAACAGATGCCACACGCATCGTCTGTCAGGTTGTCCCCTGAGCAAAGTGGCGCCCCAGCCGTCCTGGCTGAAAACCGACTCTTCGGAGGCCCGGAAGGCACCCTGCTCGTGACTGTACATCCTCATTCCTGCGGCTCCGGAGGGCTCCGGCCTCGCGTTCGAATTGCAAACCTGATGGTCAGTCAAATACGGCTGGATCCGTTCCCTCCCCCGTGGACGACCGACCGTTCGGACGCGTCCGAGAAAGTGAGGAAGGACACCGGCGGGCCGTCCTGGCACGTCATCCGGCACCACGGGCCGGCCCGAGTCACGGGCCGGCCCTCCTCGTGGAGCGACGCGTGCTGCGTACCGGTGCGCGTCGCAGGGGTCGGTACGCGTCACGTACCGGTGCGCGTCATGAACCGGTGCGCCGGCGGGCCGTGTCGCCGGCCAGCGCCCGGTCGTGCCGGTACGCCTCCTCCGCCCAACCCGCGAGGTCGCGCAGCTCGGTCTTGAGCTCGTCCCAGGTCTTCATCAGGGAGCCCATGGTCCGGATCTCGAAGGGGACCATCATGGAGCCCTCCTCCTCGTGCGGGTCGATCTGGTTCATGCCGCCGAACACGCTCTGCTGCGGCACCTGGGGGACGCCCTTCAGCGTCGACTCGGCGAACGTGAGGAGGGACACCGGGAGGCCGTCGATCTCCCGGGTGGCGTTGTCGCGGAACTCCAGGTTCGCGCTGCCGTCGCCGGGGTTCTCCTGGAACTGTGCAACCATGTCGACGATCACGTCGCTGTTGTCCCGCAGGAAGTCCTGGAACCCGGGGTCGAGGAGCGCGCGTACGTCCGTGAGCTGGGACCGGGACAGCACGACCGTCAGGTTCTTGATCTGGCCGCTGTCCGCCTCCTGCGCGAGGTAGTCGGCCATGGCCGCGACCTGCATGAAGAACAGCTGGCTGTAGCCGTCCAGGGCGTCCGTCTCCAGCCGCTTGCGCTTGCGCGCCGACTGCTGATTCTGTTCGTACAGGTCCACGACCTGCCCGGCGAACGTCCTCGACTGCGAGAGCCGGAACCGGGCGCGGGGCAGCGGCGCCCCCGGGGCATCGGGAGCGGCACCCCGGAGGTGGTCGAAGAACATCGGCATCCCGGCCAGTGGCACACCGACCGAGTAGTGGACGAACAGCCCGTCACCCATGCCCGGGGCGCCGTCGTACTTCGGGAAGTCGAGATCCGGGGCGATCCGGGCGTCCTGCCCTGCGGGCAGGATCTCCAGCTCCAGGCCCAGGTCCGCCAAGGGGGCCTTTCCGGTCTTCCGGTAGAACGCCTCGCGCACCGTCCTGATCTCGTCGACCAGCCGCTCGAGGGCCGCCGGCCCGGACTCGCTGCCCGTGCCGACCACCCGGACCGCCCCGGTCACGAACTCCAGGTTCGAGTAGTCGGCGCCGTCGTTCAACGACCGCGAGTCGGAGACCAGCTTGAAGTCGCCCGCTGTGCTCTGGGCCAGGTCGGTGTCGCCCTCGTACTTCTCGCCCCTGGCGTTCTCGACGGGCATGTCGATCTCCGCCTCGAACCCCAGTTTCCGCTGCACGGCGGGCCCACCGACTCCCGCGGCGGCGGCGCCCGGCTCCGCCCGCTGGACCGCCTCCGGCCGGCCGGCCGGCCGTGCCATCACCCGTCGCGCGTTGGCCTCGGCCTCGCGCTCGAAGGCGTCACCGGGATCGCTGACCCGCAGCCCGTCCCCCCGGTCGGTACCGGCGACGGCCCCCTTCCGCTGCTGGATCACATGGGTCAGTTCGTGCGCGAGGGTGTGCTTGTCGCCTCCTCCGTTCCCGATGACGACGTCACTGCCGGACGTGTAGGCCCGCGCCCCGATCTCGGCGGCCGACCGCTGGGCCGCCGGCCCGGTGTGCAGGCGCACGTCGGAGAAATCCGCGCCGAGCCGCCCCTCCATCTCCGCGCGCACCGACCCTTCGAGCGGCCGCCCGGCCCCCCGCAACACCTCGTGCACGCCGGACCGTTGTACCGAGTCCGTGCCCCGCTCTCCCCGCTCCCCGCTCACCATCCGGGCCACGGCCGCGTTCCCGATGCTCCGCTGAAGCTCACGAGCACGCTCCGGGGACACCGCCCCCACCACGGGCCCGCTCACCCGCGGTTCCCGGGCCTTGCGGTCACCTCCCTCGGCCCGCTCGCCGCCGTTCCCCCTGCGATCGTCCGCCTTTGCGCGCACTGGCCCTCCCGGTCGTCTACCGCCGCCTTCACCCCTTTTCCCTACACCCCCGGCACCTGCCGCTCCCATGCCCGGAAGTGCACCCCCGGGTCCACGCCCCCTGCCCGCCCCCGCACTTGGAAGATCCTCCGCAACCGCCGCCCCAAGGGCGTCGGCGGCCACTTCGCCGGCCCGTCCTTGCCCGGCCCCGCCTGCGGGAACACCGCCGAGCCGCATCGGCGAATGCCGGCGACGCCGCACAGCTCGCGCGCGGCCGACCCCAGCGGACACGGGGAAGACAGGGCCGACCCAGCTCGTGTTCGTGCGCGGCGGCTGACTCCCGCGGCTGTGGGGAGGAACGGCGCGCTCTGTACGGTGGGGGCGCCGCCGCCGACTGACCTCCGGCCGCGCGGGGAGGAGGACCCCTGCCCCGCCACCGACAGGGCGGCAGGTCAGCGGCCCGCGCGACCGAGCCTGTACGGGCCGAGGTAGTAGGAGAGCGCCGCGTGCGACGGGCCGTCGGAGATCTCGCCGTCCACCAGGAGCTTGACCACCTCGGCCTCCGTCAGCCACTCGACCCGGGCGGCCTCGGAGATGTCCAGCGGCTCGCCGATCCGTGTGCACCCGGTCACGTGGTACGAGCGGAAGTGGGCGTCGCTGATGCCCGTCATGGCGTCGTACTCGGTCATCAGCTCGACCGGGCCCGGCCGCCAGCCGGTCTCCTCCTCGACCTCGCGGGCGATCGCGGCAGCCGGCTCCTCGCCGGGGTCGGCCCAGCCGGCCGGGACTTCCCAGCCCCACCGGCCGGTGATGAAGCGGTGCCGGTAGATGAGGAGGAAGCGGCCCTGCTCGTCGGTGACGACGGCGGTGGTGGAGGCGCGGGGCATCCGGACGACGTGGTGCTCGATTCGTCCGCTTCCGGGGATGTCGACGTCGTCGAGCCACAGCTCCACCCATGGCGAGCCGTATACCTGCCGCCGGCCGTAGACCTGCCACTCCGATCCTGGCACCAGCCCCTCCTCACGCATGTACGAGTTGGCACCCCGACTCTCTCACGCGCAGCAGGCTCTCGTACGGGCCTCTCGGCCCACGGGGCGAGGGCCTGCTGGAGTGCGCGGCCCGGCCCGGAGGAGAAGCGGCTGGACGACAGTGGCGCCGGCGAGGTCGGGGGCAGCGGGCGTCGAGGGCAGCGTGCGCGGTGGCGCATGCTGCGTCGAGGTCACCGCGGCGATCGGCTGACATGAACCGGAGAAACCGCGCACAGGTGTGTAGACGGCGGTCGGCGGAATGATCAATCCGGGACGGAGCATCGGGCTGACGGCCCACCGTGCGTGCTAGAACCTTCGACGGCAGTGAACGCTCACCCGCGACCACCGCCGTCAGCACCGTGCATCCATCGGCAACTCCTCCACCGAGGGAGAACCATGTCCATCGCACGTACCGCACGTACAGCACGTACCGCACGAACTCTCCGATCCGCCCTGCTCGCGGCCCTCGCCGCGCTGGCGCTGCTGCTCTCCGGCGCGGCCGTCAGCACGCCCGCCTCCGCAGCCACGACCACCACGAGCACCACCACCGGTCTGGACGGCGTATGGGCGTGTGACGTCCCGGCCGGCTACGTCTACGACCAGGTGTCCATGAACCGCAGCTGCAGCGGCGGCGGCAGCTGGAACTCGCCGCAGTTCCACCTGCGCACGCCCGTCGACGGGCTGACCGCGTGTGTCAGCACGCCGGCCTTCGTCTACGACTCCATCTCCTGGGGCTACGCGTGCAGCCAGCAGTCCGGCGTGATCTCCAACGCCTACCACCTGCGCACCCCGTACGACGGCCTCACCGCCTGCGTGGGCACCCCCGCCTTCACCTATGACTACGTCGGCCGCAGCACCTCCTGCAACATTTCGTACGGAAGCGGCATCCCCTCCACCACCTTCCACCTCCGCAAGCCGGTCAACGGCATGTGGGCGTGCGACGTCCCCCGGGGCTGGACCTACAGCGCCACCACGTCGAACCTGGACTGCGCCAGCATCCAGGGTGTGCCGACCACCAAGTTCCAACTGGTCGGCTGAGGCTGAGCAGAACCCGTGGAACAGGCGGGCGACCCGGCGCCGGCCGGGTCGCCCGCCCTGTCCCGCCCCGCCCCGCCCCGCTCAGACCGGCTCCAGCTCCGCGATCTCCTGGTCCCCGCTGAACCCGCCCGCCGGGCCACCGTCCCCGGGCACGTAGGTGACGCAGACCCGGGTGCCGCCACGGCGGCGGATCTCGGCGGCGACCCGCTCGACCTGCTCGACCTGCTCGACCGCGAAGCGGCCGAAGCCCTGCCCCGGGTGTCGGCGGCGATGTCGAGGCGCCAGAGGCCGGAGCGCGGCTGACTGCCGGGCTGGAAGAGCACGTGGAAGAAGGCCATCACGAAGCCGACCAGCCGCTCGCCGCCGTAGACCAGCCGCGGCCAGGCGGACTCGCCGTACGCGTACGCCTCGGCCGGCGAGGAGCCACCGGGGCGACCAGGTGCCCCTGGTCCGGACGGACCTTCAGCTCCAGGGCGGCATCGATGTTCTTCGGGGTGACCGGACCCGGCACGACAGCGACTGGCGCCCGTCGTGAGTTCGGGTTCGACCTCGCCGCAGCGGTGGGCCCAGCTCTGTGTGCACGAGTACCGCCGCCGCAGGTGTAGCTAAGGGCTGTCATTGCCGGGCGGCTTCGAAGCCGGCTACGGCTGGCCCCCGTTCGGGGCCTTGGCCGGCGTGGCCGCTACAGGGCGCATCCTTCTCTGCCTGGCCGGAGGACGCGGCACGCGGCGTGGCCGGAGCGGGCGAGCGCGGACCGCCGCGGTGCGGTGGCGGGCCGCAGGGGCGCGAGTCGGCGGCAGCTGGACGGTCGTCGGGCGCCTCAGCGCTTCGCGGTGTCCTGAGAGGCGAGCGCGCAGGGAGCAGCCCACAGGGGGACAACTCGCACGGGGGCAGCGGCGCCGCGGGTCTCAGCGGTACAGCCGGGGTCGGTGGTCGGCCGGATCGTCCTTGGAAGGGTGGCGATGGTGTGCGTCGAGGTCATGCCCGGCAAGCTATCGGCCGGTACCGACAAGACCCCGGCCGCCGCAGGGTGCTGCAGCCGGTGTCAGAGGGAACTGGTCAGCACGGACCCTCGGTTGCTGCGATCCGGCGGCGGCGAGCGCGAGCCGGTCGAGGAGCCGGACCGCCTCGGAGGTGTGCACAACGCCGGGGCCGCCAGCATTTCCAGGGGGCGCGCGTGGTGCAATCGGAGCCCCTGGCGCGCTGCTGCGCCCCCTACCGGAGGCGCGTGGCGGCGGTCAGGATGGCCGGGTTGTCATCCTGTGCACGAAGGAGGGATCTCTGATGGGGAATCACGAGAAGCCGCCGCCGGACCCGGGTAAGGGGAACCCGCCGCCGGGGAACTCGGACGGGCAGGTCCCGCCCCCTCCGCCGAGCGACGGGAAACACAAGAAGTGACCCCGCCGCTCCCCGGCCTGGCCCCGTTGCGGGCGCGCCTGGACGAGGCGATGGCCGGGCGCGGGGCCTGGCCCGAGCGTTCGCCGTGGCTGCGTGAGGCGGTGGCGGCGCTGCCGCGCGACCTGTTCGCGCCGGACCGGCTGTGGCGGTGGGACGGGCACGCCTACGCGCCGGTGGACCGCCACGGTGATCCGGACGGCTGGGCACGGGAGCTGTTCGGCGAACAGGACGCGGCCGCGGTCACCCAGGTGACCGCGGGGTTCCCGTCGTCGAGCCTGTCCGCGCAGGGCGTGGTGGTGGACATGCTCGACAGCCTGCTGCTGGAGCCCGGGCACCGGGTGTGGGACATCGGCACGGGCCAGGGTTGGAACGCGGCGCTGGCGGCGTGGCGGGCCGGCCCGGGCCGGGTGGTGTCCACCGAGGTCGACGACGGGCTCGCCGCGTTCGCGTGCGGGCGCCTGGCCGCGGCCGGCCTGCGGGTGGAGGTCGTCGTGGCGGACGCAACCGTCACGGTGCCCGACGAACCGGTGGACCGGCTGATCGCCACCTACGCGGTCGAGCGGGTGCCGTGGGCGTGGGTGGCGGCCGTCCGGCCGGGCGGGCGACTCGTCGTCCCGTGGGGCCGGCTCGGGCACGTCGCCCTGGACGTCGCCGACGACGGGCGCAGCGCGACGGGCTGGATGCAGGGCCTCGCGCAGTTCATGGCCGACCGCACGACCGGCCCGGTCCCGGCGGCGGGTCACGCCGGGTACGCCGCCGTGCGCGGCACCGACGCTGCGGAGGCGCAGCGCGTGGTCGAACGGGACCTCGCCCCGCTGGCCGTGGACTGGGACCTGCGGTTCGCGCTGCGCGTCGCCGTGCCGGACGCCGTGGTCGTCACCGGCACCGACGAGGACGGCGTGTCGGCGTGGGTGCACGACGGCGACCGGTCCTGGGCGGCGTTGTCGGCCAGGGGCGACGGCACCGCGACGATGTACCAGGGCGGGCCGCAGCGGGTCGGTGACGAGCTGATGACCGCCTGGGCGCAGTGGGAGGGACTGGGCCGGCCGAGCCCGTACGACTACGGGATGACGGTCCGCCCGGACGGCCAGTTCGTGTGGCTGTCCGACCCGGTGGACGGGCCGCGCTGGGCGTCGGCCGGGGTGGTAGCGGCCGGCGGGTCGACTCATTGACGACGCTGCCGACACCGGCAGTTTCCGGACGATCTCGCGGGACGAGACAGCTGGATCAACGCTCCGCCAGTGGCACGACGTGGTCGACGTCCAGCCGGGCCGGGTCGGGCGTGACGAGTGTAGGACCAGGCGGTTACCCCTACACACGGGTGAACGGCCGAGGCACTGTCGGGCGAGTCCCCATGAATCAGGACACGGCCGAAGGATAAGGAGTGGGAGGGCGGCGAGGACGCCGGCCAACGACGACGGGAGCAACCGTGGGCGCGATCATTGGGACCTGGAACCTGGAGAACTTCTGCCGGCCGCTGCCGCCCGGCAGCCCGCCCGACCCCAACAGGTGCGCCGCCAAGGACCAGGCGACGTACGAGGCCAAGGTCGAAGCCCTGGCCGGCGTCATCACCGAGATCGCTCCGGACCTGCTCGGGGTGCAGGAGGTGGGCAGCCAGGAGGCGCTCGACGACCTCGTGGCCAAACTGCCGGGCACCTGGCACACCGCCCTGTCGGACCACGCGGACCCTCGCGGCATCCGGGTGGGCGTCATCAGTCGCTTCCCGCTGCTCGACGTCCAGCAGCGCAAGGACTTCCCGACCGGTCTCCACCCTGTCCAGGTCGAGGACGACGGCATCCCGGGCAGCCCGACCAGCGAGATGGGGCGCGGTGGCCTGGCGGTACGGGTGGAACCGAGCCCCGGCCAGAGCCTTCACGTGGCCGTCTGCCACCTCAAGTCGAAGCTGCTGACCTTCCCGAACAAGCAGCACAGCACCGACGACGAGCGTCTGCGTGCCCGCTACGAGGCCTACGCCCTGTTCCGTCGCACTGCCGAGGCCGTCACCATGCGCGCCCTTGCCGACGACCTGCTCCAGGGCGACGGCCGGACCCACGACGTCATCGTGCTGGGTGACTTCAACGATGAGTGGCAGGCCGCCACCACCCAGATCCTGTACGGCCCGCCCGGCTCCCAGATGGGTACCGGCGGCTTCGATCACCCCGACCCGGGCGACGCCGAGCGGCTGTGGAACCTGGCTCCGAAGATCCTGGAACAGGGCGGCTCCTCGCGCACCTTCGAGGGCCAGCAGGAGCTCATCGACCACATCATGATCAGCCACGCGCTGCTGGCCAAATTCCAGGAGGTCTCCGCTGGCATCGACAAGCTGCCGAGTGTGGTGGAGGCCCAGCCGGCCGCGCCGCACGACAAGCCGTCGGACCACTCGCCCGTAGTGGCGAAGTTCGACCTCTAGGAGCACCAGGGGCCGGCGCAGTGGTGACTGCGTCGGCCCCTGTGGCCCGCTGCTCCTTGGTCAGTCGCGCGTTGTGCCGCGTTCCTCGGCCGAGGCCTCCAGACCGTATCGAGCCACGTGCTCGGCGTTGCTCAGGTCGATCGTCCGGATGCCTGCGGCGGCCAGTCGCTCGTTGATCTCGTCAAGGTGCTGCTGCACGAGTCGCCTCTCCGCGTCGGTGATGCGGCCCTTGTGCGGCTTTCCGGCGTGGTCAAGGCTGGCGTAGTTGACCCGTTCCTTGCTCCTGACCGGCGCCGAGGCCTGGCTGGAGACTGTCCGCGCCACCCGCTTGGCGTCGCGCAGCACCTCGGGCATCGGCGTGGCAGAGGCCAACCGGTTGAACGCCTCGGCCTCCAGGACGACTGTCTCCGGCTCGGCGTTCGGATAGTGCAGCTCGATCGTGACCAGGTCGGGTGCCAGGTCTTCCACCGCAGTCAGCTCGTCCGCCAGCGCCTCGATCTCAACCGGGCCGTCTGCCAGGTCCGGGTGCTGGTGCACCACGATGCGCACCAGGTCGGCGTCGTTCTCGACGTGCTTGCCGGTCAGGTCCGAGAACCGAATGATCTTCTGGCCCATGTCCACCTCTCGTAACTGCTGTGATCAGCCGAGAGCCTACGCCCGGAAGGATCAATACCGACGCGACGTCAGGACCTGCAGCGCCACGGCCGGCTGTCTCGACGCTCACGAAACCAGGCACGCTCGGTCGCTCTCATACATCGACACGATGCCAAGCCTGGCGAAGAGGTCATCGGTCAGCGCGAGCGCCGAGTTCCAGGCCTGCAGTGTGGCGCCGTACTCAGGCATCGGTCTGGCATGAACGGGTGACCACCGCCGGTAATGGTGGTGAGCGAAAAGCATCGACCCATGCCTGGCACTGTGGGCGGCGATGCCACGTTCGCGCAGTAGGCGTCGAATGAAGCGGTGGTCGTAGGCTTCGTTCGCGTGCAGTTCGGCCGACTTCCGGCGCCGTGGCCCGCGGCAGGAGCGGATGGGCGAGATCGACGCCAGGAGCGGTTCGAGGGCCTGGCTGTTGTGGAGGTTCGCTCCGGAGATGCCGACCGCCCTGGAGAGCGCGGATGCTCACCGAGTCGATCATCGCTCGCGACCAGTGTGAGATGGCCAGCGGCTCCGAGATCGTCCAGGACGATGCGGTAGAGCTTGGCCCAGACCCGTGCGGCGGTCCATCGATGAAGCGCCGGTGGCCGTTCCGCCGGCGCCGGACTGACCCGACGTTCGGTGCCGCTGCACCGTGCGGGAGTTGGGGGACAGACCTGCGGGGCAGGGGCGGGGCAATTTGTTTCGGGCGTGAAACGGGAGTACTGTCGCCCAGTCGCTCGGCAGGGAGCACCGGACACGCATCGGCGCGGACGGTCCCGGGGCGGCCAATCCCTGGAAACACCACTTCCCGGTTCGGGCTGGGTCGTGCTTTGCCTTTTTCGGCGGTGCGGCTCGGGCCTTATTCGGCGTGTCCGTTTATATGGATTGCGGCCGGATTCGCTTCTCGGAGCGGGGATGGGCTAGAGTTTGAAACGTCGGACGGGGCGTCAAGCCGCAGAAGACGCCAGCTAGTTGGGTGAACGAAGCGCCGGAAACGGAGCGGAGAACGCCTGATAAGCTGGGAACACGAAAGAACGAAGCGCCCGGAGGGCCCGCTGGAAGGCGGTCCGAAGGAAGTGTCCGTTCCTTGAGAACTCAACAGCGTGCCAAAAGTCAACGCCAGATATGTTGAC
>NZ_JAGIYX010000053.1:0-37179 GCF_017813315.1 Kitasatospora sp. RG8 | reverse complement strand
CCCGCGCCTCGAACAACCCCACCAACGTCCCCGACATCCCCACCGGCCCCTCCACCGCCGGCACCTGCCACCCCACCAACAACCGCTCCCGCTCAACCCCACCCACCACATCCACCGCACCCACCCGGGTCAGCGGATCGGCGACCAACACCTCCAGCACCCGTGACCAGCACGACGCGATCCGCTCCGCCGACGCCGGATCGAACAGATCCGCCGCAGCCACCAATTCACCGCGCAGGCCTGCCGGCGCACCGTGTTCGTCGAAGGCCTCACCGACCATCACGTCCAGGTCGAACTTCGCCACCCGCCGCGCGAGCGACAGGCCCTCCGCCCGTACTCCCGGCAGCTCCACCCCCGCCGCGCCCGCCGCGTTCTGCAGGGTCAGCACCACCTGGAACAGCGGGTGCCGCGCCATCGAACGGACCGGCGCCAGCTCCTCCACCAGCCGCTCGAACGGCACGTCCTGGTGCGCCAGCGCCGCCAGTCCGCGCTCCCGGACCCGCGTCAGCACCTCGTCGAGGGTCGGGTCACCCGACAGGTCCGTCCGGATCACCAACGTGTTCACGAAGAACCCGACCAGATCGTCCAGCGCCTCGTCCGTCCGCCCGGCCACCGCCGAGCCGATCGGGATGTCCGTCCCCGCACCCAACCGCGAGAGCGTCACCGCCAACGCGGCCTGCAGCACCATGAACAGCGTCGCCCCACGCTCCCGCGCGACCTTCAGCAGACCGCGGTGGAGCTCCGGGGAGATGTCCAGCGCGGCGGCGTGTCCCCGGTGGGTGGCGACGGCCGGCCGTTGCCGGTCTACCGGCAGCTCCAGCTCCTCCGGCGCCCCGTCCAACGCGTCACGCCAGTACGCCACCTGTCGCGACAGCAGACTCCCCGGATCCCGCTCGTCGCCCAGCAACTCACGCTGCCACAGCGCGTAGTCCGCGTACTGCACCGGCAGCGCCGACCATGCCGGTGCTGTGCCGCCCACCCGCGCCGTATACGCAGTGGAGAGGTCCCGGACCAACGGGTCGGTCGACCAGCCGTCGCCCGCGATGTGATGGATCGTCAGAACGAGGATGCTCGTCTGGTCGTCGTCCGTCGTGAACAGCGTTGCGCGGAGCGGGATTTCCGACGAGAGATCGAAGGCGTAGGCGGATTCGCGGGCCACTGCCGCGTCCAGCTCCTCCGGCGACACCGCCACGGTCGCGAGCGCGAATCCGCTCTCCTCCGCGGGCAGGACACGCTGGTGGGGCTGCCCGTCGACGGCTGCGAACACGGTGCGCAGGGCCTCGTGCCGATCGACGACGTCCCGCAGGGCGGCGGCGAGTGCCGGGCGGTCCAGGCCTCCGGTCAGGCGCAGCGCCGTGGCCGCGGTGTAGGTCGCGCTCGGACCTTCCAACTCGCCGAGGAACCAGAGCCGTTGCTGCGCGTAGGAGAGCGGCGTGAACTCCGGGCGGGGGATCGGGACCAGGGCGGTGCGGGCCGCGTCGGCCTGTTCCAGGCAGGCCGCCAGACCTGCCGGGGAGGGGGCGTCGAAGAAGGCCTGGACGGGCAGCTCGATGTCCAGGACCAGGCGGATGCGGCTGATCAGCCGGATCGCCAGCAGCGAGTGGCCGCCGAGGGCGAAGAAGTCGTCGTCGACGGCGACGCTCTCCTGTCCGAGGACCTTCGCGAACTCGCCGCAGAGGATCTCCTCCTGTACCGAGGCCGGGCGGCGGCCGGGGGTGCCGGGGACGGTGTGGGGCTGCTCGGGGGCGGGCAGCGCGGCCCGGTCCAGCTTGCCGTTCGCGGTCAGCGGGAGTGCGTCGAGCACGACCACCGCCGACGGCACCAGGTGCCCGGGGAGTTGCCCGGCGACGTGTACGAGTACGTGTTCGGCCAGCCTGGTGCGCTCGGCCGCAGCCGGGACGGCCCCGGTAGCAGCTGAAGGCGCCGAAGGCCCGGAAGCCTCGGAAGGCCCGGTAGCCGCGGAAGCCGCCCAAAGCCCGGTAGCCACCGGGGCCGGGACGACGTAGGCGACCAGGCGCTTGTCGTCCGGGGTGTCCTCCCGGACCACGACGGCGGCCTGGGCCACCGACGGGAGGGCGGCCACCACGGCCTGCACCTCGGCCGGTTCGACCCGGTAGCCGCGGATCTTCACCTGGTCGTCGGTGCGCCCGAGGTGCACGAGGCGGCCGTCGGTGGTCCACCGCACGCGGTCGCCCGTGCGGTACATCCGCTCGCCCGCCGTGGAGAACGGGCAGGCCACGAACCGTTCCGCCGTCAGGTCGGACCGGCCCACGTAGCCGCGGGCCAGCTGCGCGCCGGCGACGTACAGCTCTCCGGGCGCTCCGGCCGGCACCGGGCCGAGCGCGTCGTCCAGCACGTAGACACGGGTGTTGGCCACCGGTGTGCCGAGGGGCACGGCTCCGGTGGTGAGGGCTTCGCGATCGAGGCGGCCCGTCACCACGCCGATCGTCGTCTCGGTCGGCCCGTAGTGGTTGAACACGCCGCGGTCGCCGGCGGCTCCGAGCAGGCTCTCCACCAGTGCGGCCGGGGCCGCCTCGCCGCCCAGGGAGAGCGCGCCGGCCGGGATCAGGGCCGCCGGACCGGTGGCGGCGGCCAGCGCCGCGAGGTGCGAGGGCACCACCTTCACGTGGTCGATGCGGTGCTCGGCGAGGTAGGCCGACACCGCCACCGGATCGGTGACCGCCTCCTCCGGCAGGATGTGCAGTTCACCCCCGGTGGTGAGGCTCGCGAAGACGACGGTGTTGCCGAGGTCGGTCACGGTGGGCTGGAGCAGCGCGTAGCGGGCGCCCGGCGTGCCGAAGCCGACCCGTTCGGGGGCGGATGCGACGTAGTTGCGCAGGCCGCCGTGGGTGACCGCCACGCCCTTCGGCCGGCCGGTCGAGCCGGAGGTGTGGATGACGTAGGCCAGCCGGCCGTCCGGGTGGGACGCCTCCGGGGCGGAGCCGGGCTGTTCGGCGAGCTCGGCGAGCACCGCGGGGTCGTCCAGGGCGAGCGTCCGCACCGGGCGGGCGGATTCACGGACCTCACCGCCCGCATCGGCCCCACTGCCCGTGCCGACCCCACCGCCCGCACTGCCGGCGTCGGCCTCCCTGCCCGTACCGGCTGTGAGCAGGAGCTCGGCCCCGCTGTCGGCGAGCAGGTGGGCGATCCGCTCGGCCGGGTACCCCGGGTCCAGCGGCTGGTACGCCGCCCCCGACTTCCAGACCCCCAGGATCGCGGTCACCGTCAGTACGCCGCGCGGCAGGCTGAGCCCCACCACCGATTCGGCGCCGACACCGAGGCCGGCCAGGTGGTGCGCCAGCCGGTTGGCCCGTGCGTCGAGTTCGGCGTAGGTCACCGTCTCGCCGTCCGCCACGACGGCCACCGCGTCCGGGGTGCGGGCGGCCTGGGCGGCGAACAGCTCCGGCACGGTTGCGGCGTCGGTCGCGGCGGCGGTGTCGTTCCAGGTCTCCAGCAGCAGCTGCCGCTCGGCCCGGTCGAGCAGGCCGATGTCGGCGACGCGTGCGGTGGCGGGGGCCTCGGCGAGCCGGTCGAGCACGGTCCGGAACCGCCTGCTGACCTCCTCGGCGGCCGCGGGCCGGTGGCGGTCGGGGTTCATCTCGACGACGGTGCGCAGGCCCTCCTCCGCGGAGTCGCCGAGGATGTCGAGCTTCAGGCCCTCGGCCGGTCCGCTGGACAGCCCCACCCGGGTGACGGTGCAGTCGCCGAAGTGCAGGGGCTGCTCGCGCACCATGACGTCGACGATGAGGTCGTAGACCGGCGCGCCGCCGACCCGCCTGAGGTCCCGCACGATGTCGGGGTACTGGTAGCGCTGGTGGCGCAGCCCTTCGAACACGGCTTTCTGGGTCTGGCGGGCCAGGTCGGCGACCGGCATGCCGGGGCGGACCTGCAGCCGGATCGGCATGATGTTGGCGGTCATGCCGGGGATGCCGAGTTCGGACCGGTTGGTCCGGCCGTTGACGGAGACCCCGAGGACGATGTCCTGTGCTCCGGTGGCGCGGTGGTGGTACACGGCCGCGGCCGTGATCATGAGGCCGGCGAAGCTGGTCCGCAGCCGTTTGGCCACGGCCCGCAGGTCGGCGGTGCGGGCCGGGGTGACGCCGGCGCGGTGCAGCAGCGGCCGGGCGGCCGGGCGGCGGCCCTGGGCGGAGTCCGGGTCCGGGGTGTCGGCGAGGTCCGCGAGGGCGTCCAGCCAGTACTGGCGGTCGCGTTCGGGTGCCGGGGAGTTGCGGTAGGCGTGGTCGGCGTCGATCAGGACCGACAGCGGCCCGAGGGCGTCGCCGGCAAAGTCCCGGGCAGAGTCCCCGGCGAGGTCCCTGGCAGAGTCCCCGGCGTGGCCCCCGGCAGAGTCCCCGGCGAGATCCCCGGCGTGGCCTGCCCGGTCCGCGTCCGGCCGGCCCGCGTGACCCGCCGGACGGAGGCCCGCGTGACCCGCCGGGCGGAGGGCGGCGTACACCTGGGCGAGGCGGTCGGCGAACTGCGAGAGGCCGCTGCCGTCGAGGACGATGTGGTGGGCGCGCTGGTACCAGAGGACGTGGCCGGGCCCGAGGGTGAGGACGGCCTGGGCGGAGAGCCGTTCGCCGAGCAGGTCGACCGGGTGGTCGAGGTCGTCGCGCATCCACTGCTCGGCCGCCGCCCGCGGGTCGGGCTCGGCACTGAGGTCGACGACGTGGATCGGGTGGTCCGCGGGATCGGCGACGTACTGGCGCGGGGTCTCGCCGTCCAGGCGCAGGCGCAGCCGGTAGGTCTCGGCTTCGTCCAGGGTGCGGCGCAGGGCCCGCACGAAGCGGTCCACGTCGAGGTCGCCGTGGATCTCCGTGTACTCGCCGATGTTGTAGGCCGGGTTGCCGGGCGTCAGCTGCTGCGCGTACCAGACGCCGAGCTGGCCGGACATCAGGCCCCAGGAGCCCTGTGCGGACGCACCCATTTTCGCGTATCCCTCAATCGATCGACACGGACTGGAACATCGCGGACCGGGCGGTGTGCCCGGTGCCGCGGCCGGCGTCGGCGCGGTGGCCGGCCCTTCGGCGGACGGTGACCTCTCAGGACGCGGGGGGCGCGGCCGCGAGGTCGACGAGGTGGGCGGTGAGCGCGGCGACGGTGTCGACGTCCCAGATCAGGGTGGGTTCGACGGCGAGGCCGAGCTGGTCCTCGATCTCGCCGCTCAGTGCGAAGGCGTAGACCGACTCGAGTCCGTACTCGGCGAGCGAGACGTCCGGGTCGATCGACTCGGCCGGAATGTCGAGGAAGTGGGTGAGGCGGTCGGTCAGCCAGGACCGGATCTCCTCGGCGGTCGGGGCCGGGCGTGCGGCGTCGGGCGCGTCCGGTGTGCCGGTGCTCACGTTCGCGTCAGCGTTCGCATCAGCGTTCGCGTTCGCGTTCGCGTTCACGCCGGTGCTCGCGTTCGCGTCGGTCTTCGCGTTCATGGGGGCTCCACTCTGTGGGTGCGGTGGTCGTCCGGCGGTGGGGCGGGTCCTGTGCGTCCGCCTCCCCGCCCGGTTCCTCGTCCGGTCTCCGGCCCGGCTCCGGTCCGGCTCCGGCCCGGCTCCGTCGTCCGGTCTCCCGTCCGGGGACGAGGCGTCAGCCGGAGGAGGCGCGTCAGCCGGGGACGTGCCGTGCGCTCAGGTCGAAGAGCCGGCTCTCCCGGTAGCGCCGGACGGCGGTGTCGAACAGGTGCTGCTCCGCCTCCTCGCGCTCGGCCTCGGTGAGGACCGGCGGGCCGCCCAGGCGCTGGCAGAGCCGGTCGAGGACCCCGGGCAGCAGCGCGGCCGGGTGGCGGTCGCCGCCGGTGTGCCAGACGCCGAGGACGGCCACGGCGGCGAGCAGCACCGTGTAGCGGTCGGCCAGCGCGAACGCGGCCGGCGAGGCGCCGATGGTGGTGTCCTTGGGGCTGAGGGCCGCGCACCGCTCGCCCAGCCTGCCCAGCTCGTCTCGCAGGCGGTTCGCGAACCGGCCGGCCGGGGTGCCGGCGGGTGTGTCGCCGGCGATCCCGGCCAGCGCCCCGAGCACGCCGTCGCCGGGCGGGACACCGGGGACGAGGTGGCCGAGGTCCAGGGGTGGCAGCGGCCCGCCGAGGTCGAAGAGGGACGGGTCGGCGGCCTGGCCGGCCGGCCAGGAGCGGCGGGCGAGCCGCGGGAGCTGGGGCAGCAGCGTCACCTGGCAGGCGGCCCGCGAGACGTGGGCGAAGGTGGCGGGGGCGATGTCGCGGGCGAGTTTCTGGAACATCGCGTACCGGCCCTCGCGCAGGTAGGACTGCGCTCCGAGCACCGAACGCAGGTCCTCGAAGGCGTCGAGCACGATCCGTGAGGTGAGGTACTTCGCGGCCGGCGCGTAGACGCCCATCGATTCCGGGGCCAGGTGCAGGGCCCGGAGCACGACCGCGGAGAAGGCGTCGACGGCCAGCAGGTCGGCCTGGGCGCGGGCGAGGACGGCGCGCACGTAGGGCAGGTCGGCGGCGGCACCGCCGTACAGGCGCCGGTCGAGCGCGTATCCGACGGCGAGGCGCAGGGCGCTGTCCAGCGGTCCGACGATCACGGCCGGGAAGACCGACCGGGTGAGCTGGTAGGAGCGCAGGGCGATCTCCATGCCCTCGCCCGGGCGGCCGAGCAGCGCGTCGGCGGGGACCGGGCAGTCGGTGAAGCGGAGGCCGCCGAGCTGGACGCCGCGCATGCCGGAGCTGGGGAAGCGGGGCAGGTCGTGGATCCGGTCGGCGGGCAGTTCGTCGCGGGTGACGAGGAACTGGCTGTGGCTGCGGCTGCCGGCGGCCCGGCTGGTCCGGGCGAAGAGGACCATGGCGTCGGCGCGGCGCAGGTTGGTGACGATCTCCTTGCGTCCGGTCAGCAGCCAGCCGTCGTCCGTGCGGGCGGCGGAGCAGTCGGCGTGGGCGAAGTCGTTGCCGTGGTCGAGTTCGTGGAACGCGGCGGCGATCCGTCCGCCGGACAGCAGGATCGCGGCGGCCTGCTTGCGCTGTTCCGGGGTGCCGGCGGTCCAGACGTTGACGGAGGCCAGCAGGGAGCTGAACCCGTGGCCGAGGCCGAGGCTCGGGTCGCGCCGCCAGAGGGTGCGCTGGACGTCGGCGAGCCGGTCCGCGCGGGTGAGGCGGCCGCCGTACCCGGCGGGGACGAACTCGGCGTTCATGCCGTAGGCGTCGAGGAGCCGTTCGCCGTCGGCGGGCATCTCCCGGCGTTCGTCGGCGGCGAGCAGTGCGGCGTGGCCGACGGGGTTGGCGTCGTCGTGGGGGTCGCCGAGCAGGGCGTCCAGTTCTTCGGCGCTCATGCGGCCTCTCCTGCTCGCGGGGCCGGCGCGCCGAACGGGGTGACGGGGGCTCCGGTGGTGGCGGCGTCGGTGATGACGCGGGCGATGGTCCCGTCGAGGTCCCCGTCGCCGGGTGCGGGGGCCGGGGCAGGGGTGCGCAGGAGCGCGGCTAGGCGTTCGCGCACTGCGCGCAGGGCCGCCCGGACCCAGAGGCCGTCGGCCCAGAGCGGTTCCCCGGCGTGGTCGTGTTCGCCCGCCGTCCACAGGTGGAGGCAGGCGGCACCGGCGAAGCAGAGCTCGTAGGCGGCGGCGAGTTCGTGGGCCGCCATCGGGGGCCGGGCCGCGGGGCGCAGGGCGGCCATCCGGGTGTGCAGCAGTTCGGTGAGGCCGCTCAGTGCGGCGGCGTGTTCGGCGAGCCCGCTCGGGGTGGGCCGGGTCCGGAGCGCGGCGGCGAGGGCGGGCAGGGACTGCACGACGGAGCTGCCGCGGCGCGACGCCAGGGTGAGGGCGTCGTACTCCAGGGGCCCGGGCGGGCGGCCGGCCGCGGCGGCCTCGGCGAGGCCCGCGGTGTCGGCGGCGCCGGTGGCGTGGCCCCGGACCAGTGCGGGGAACTGCTGGACGAGGGCGGCGCGGTTGACCGGGGTGCTGCCGTCGAACACGGCGACGATCTGGTGGTCGCGCGCCACCTTCTGGAAGCCGCCGTACTCGGGGACGTCGGTCAGGAAGGAGCGGGCGCCGAGGAGTTCGGCGAGTTCGCCGAGGACCGAGTCGACGAGGGTGGGGGCGAGTGCCTTGACCGTGGCGGCGGTGACGCCGAGTTCGCCGGTCAGGCTGTGGATCGACCGGGCGGCGAGCAGCGCGGCGGCTTCGGTGGCGGCGAGCAGCGCCGCGCAGCGGGCCAGGATCGAGGCGGGGTGGGGGCGTTCGGCGAGCGGGCGCTTCTGGATGACCCGGGTGGCGGTGAAGCGTGCGGCCAGGCGCAGCCCGTGTTCGCCGGCGCCGAGGGAGAGCGCCGCGCACATGGTGCGGGTGAGCTGGAGGCCGCGCAGGACGGTTTCGACGCCGGTGCCCTCCGGGCCGAGCAGGGCCTGCCGGGGCAGTGTCGCTCCGTCGAAGCCGATGCCGGAGATGTCGATGCCGCGGATGCCGTGGGTGTGCGCCTTGGGCAGGTGCCGCCAGGTGCCGGGCGCCAGGGTGGCCTTGTCGACGACGAGGAGGCTGTGGCCGCGCGGGGAGCCGGCGGGGCCGGTGCGGGCGAGCAGGGTGAGCAGGCCGGCGCGGGTGGCGTTGTTGATCGGCCACTTGGTGCCGTCGAGGCGGTAGCCGTCGGGGTGGGCGGTGGCGGTGAGCTCGTTGTTGAGCAGGTCGGCGCCGTGGTCGGGTTCGGTGAGGGCCCAGGCCACCGGGGTGCCGTCGAGGACGGCGGCCGCGGTGGCGCGGGTCTGCTCGGGGCTGCCGGCGATCCAGACGCAGACCGCGCCCAGGTAGGTCTTGGCGTGGGCCACGGTGGCGCTGAGGTCGCGGCGGGCCACGGTCCGCCACAGGTGCAGGAGTTCCTCGTGGTCGTCGAGGGCGCCGCCGTGGCGGGTGGGAACGTAGTGGGCGGGCAGGCCGAACGCGTCGAGGGCGGCGCAGAGTTCGGCGGGGAACTCCTCGGCCTCGTCGAGCCGGGCGGTGCGGCGGGCCGACTCCGCGGGGTCGCCGAGGGCCTGGTCGAGGGCTGCGGCGGCGGCCCGGGCGCGGGAGGCCGGTGGCCCGGTGCCGGTGCGGGTGGGCGTCACGGGGTGCCGCCCCCCGCGGTCAGCCGCCGTACGGCGGGCTCCAGTTCGGCGTGGAGGGCCTCGACCGCGCCGGCGAGGAAGCGCTCGCGCATGGCGGCGCGCTGGATCTTGCCGCTGGTGGTGCGGTGGACGGTGCCGCGGCGCACCAGCAGGACGTTGCGGGCCGGGACGCCGAAGGTGGTGGCGAGGCGGCGGGCGACGGCCGTGGCGGCGGCGGGCAGTTCCTCGGCCGGGAGGGTCGGGCTGACCTCGTGCACGAGCACGATCCGTTCGTCGGGTGCGTCGACGCCGAAGGCGGCGCCGACGAATCCGTCCAGTCCGGGGTGGGCGGCGCGCGCCTCGTGCTCCAGGTCGTGCGGGTAGAGGTTGCGGCCGTGGACGATCATCACCTCCTTGAGCCTTCCGGTGATGAACAGTTCGCCGTCGACCAGGGCGCCGAGGTCGCCGGTGCGCAGCCAGCCGGGTTCGGTGGCGGCCGCGCCGGCGGGGCGGGCGTCGAAGGTGCGGGCGGTGAGCGCGGGCTTGTTCCAGTAGCCGCGGCCGACGCTGTCGCCGCGCAGCCAGACCTCGCCGACGGAGCCGGCGGGCAGGGTGTGCAGGGTCCTCGGGTCGACGATGCGGGTCTCGAAGGCCTCGGGGCGTCCGACGCCGACGATCTCCTTGCCGTTGCCGTCGGTGGCGGCGACCAGCTCGGGGTGGTCGGCGTCGGCGAGGCGGTGCGGGTCGACGACCAGGACGGTCTGCTGTTGCGGGATGGGGGTGCCCGACGCGTAGACGGTGACCTCCGCCATTCCGTACCCGGAGGTGAGTGCCTCGGGCCGCAGGCCGATGTGGGCGAACCGTTTGGCGAATGCGGCCATGGTGGGGGCGTGGATGGGTTCGGAGCCGTTGCAGAGGAAACGCAGCGGCGATATGTCGACGCCTTCGAGTTGTTCGTCCGCGATGAGCCGGACGGCGAGGCCGTAGGCGAAATTGGGGGCGGAGGTCGCGGTGGTCCGGAATTCGTTCATCATCCGGAACCATTCGACCGGCCGCCGGGCGAAGTTCGCCGGCGGCATCAGCACGGTGGATCCGCCGTAGACCAGTGCGCAGCTGAGCTGGCAGAAGAGGCCGAAATCGTGGTGCAGCGGCATCCAGCTGCCGAACGAGTCGTCGCCGCCGAGGCCCATGACGGAATGCAGGGCCTGCAGGTTGGCCTGGATGTTCCCGTGGGCGAGCATCACGCCCTTCGGGGTGCCGGTGGATCCCGAGCTGTACTGGATGACGGCGAGGGTGTCCCGGTCGGCGTGGCGGCCGCGGGGCGGTGGTTCGGGTGCCTCGCCGGGCCCGGCGGGTGCGGCCTCCCGGACGGGGACGTGGCCCAGGCCCTGCGCGTGGAAGCGCTCGGTGAGGGTGTCCCGGTCCCCGTCGGTGGTGAACACCAGGCCGGGTGCGCAGTCCGCGGCGATGGCGGCGACGCGCTGGGCGGCACTGGAGGAGCCGGTCGCCGGCGGGGCGGGCACGGCGGTCACCCCGGCCATCAGGCAGGCGAGGTAGAGCTCGACGAACTCGGTGCCCGTGGGCAGCGCGATGAGCACGCGGTCGCCGGGGGCCAGCCGCTGCGCCAGGTCGGCCGCGCGCAGGGCGGCCCGGCGGGCGAGCTCCGCGTAGCTGAGGCTCTCGTGCTCGGCGTCGGCGGAGCTGCGGTAGATGGTGAGCGCGGTCTTGTCCGGGTGCTGGGCGACGCGCGCGGCGAAGGCGTCCCCCAGGTTCCGGTAGCCGGTCAGCTCGAAGGCCATTGGTGTCCCCCTAGGCGCTGCGTCGGTCACGGCGGTTCGCGGCGGGCGGTGCTACCTCTTGTCGTTCTCCGTCGCCGCGATGAGGCTCTTCGGGCGGAGGTCGGTCCACGACTTCTCGACGTGGTCGAGGCATTCCTGGCGGCCGGCCTCTCCGAAGACCTTCTCCCAGCCGTCGGGAATTCCGGCGAAGGCGGGCCACAGCGAATGCTGGCCCTCGTCGTTGACCAGGACAAGGTAGGAGGCGTCGGGGTCGTCGAACGGGTTGGCCACCACTGCGCCCTTTCTCGGGGAGAGGAGTACGAATGGGCCCCGGCGTCGGTGTTTCGGCGACGGCTGTCGCGTCGCCGGACCGGTATTCCTGGAAGCCGCAGACCACTATGCCCCACCCCCGACCCCGGTGCGGGTGTTCAACCCGGTGCGGGTGGGCGGCGCGGGTGTTCAACCATCGCGGCGCGCCACTTGAACAGGCGTCGGCCGCGGAAGGGGCCGGTTTTCGGGCCCGTGCTGCGCCCCCGGCGCAACGGGGGATTGCCGGGGGCGCAGTGGTTCTCACGGTAGGCGGTGGCGCGGGGCGGTCGCGTCATCCCGCCGGACGAGCGGGGGGCCGGTGTCCTCCGTCGCAGGGATGCCGTCGGACGGCCGGGGGCGGGCGGGCCCCGGGCGCGGGGGCCGGGTGCCGGGGCCGGGCTCCGGGGTGGCGCGGGCCCGGGGCGCGGCTGCCGCGGGCCGGCCGGGGGCGGGCAGGCGGGCGGGGTCCGGCCGGTTGACTGATCGCGTGGGGGTGGGGACAATCCGCCGTCGCCGTGGACGTCGCGGGGTGCGGCGGGGGCGGAGCGGTGTCATCCCTGCGACGCCATCCGGGCGGCTGAGGGCGGCCGTTCTCCTCGCTCGTGCGGATGCCGCGGCAACCGTCCGCCCGGGGGACGATTTCGCCGGGCCGTTTCGAGCAGGATGGTTGGCAGCCGCCCCTGCACGGCGTCACCCCTCGCGGTGCCACGGGCGTCCGTCCGGCGTTCGGCCCCCCAGCAGGACAGGAGCACCCGTGAGCACGACGACCGCATCCGCCCCGTCCACCGGCCTCGTGGCCGCCCGCGCCACCGGCCTGGGCAAGGTGTACGCCGACGGCGGGAGGCGGGTGGTGGCGTTGGAGGACGTCGACGTGGTCTTCCGGCGGGGCGAGTTCACGGCGGTCATGGGGCCCTCCGGTTCGGGGAAGTCGACGCTGTTGCACTGCATGGCGGGGCTGGACTCCGTTTCCAGCGGCTCGGCCGCGATCGGCGGGGTGGAGCTGGGGGGTCTGAGCGACCGGCAGCTGACCCGGCTGCGCCGGGAGCGGATCGGCTTCGTCTTCCAGGCGTTCAACCTGTTCCCGGCTCTGACGGCGCTGGAGAACATCACGCTGCCGATGGACATCGCCGGGCGCCCGGTGGACATGGACTGGCTGGCCGTGGTCGTCCACGCGGTCGGTCTGGCAGGGAGTCTGACGCACCGTCCGGCGCAGCTGTCGGGCGGCCGGCAGCAGCGGGTCGCCTGCGCCCGCGCGCTGGCGGGCAGGCCGGACATCGTCTTCGCGGACGAGCCGACGGGGAGCCTGGACTCGCGGGCCGGCGCCGGGATCCTGTCCTTCCTCCGCGACAGCGTGCGCGAACTCGGGCAGACCGTCGTCATGGTGACCCACGACCCGGTCGCCGCCGGTTACGCCGGCCGGGTGCTGTTCCTCGCCGACGGCCGGATAGTCGACGAGCTCGTCCGGCCGACCGCCGGGGCCGTCCTGGACCGCACGCACCGCCTGGAAGCCAAGGGCGCCACGAGCTGACGCTCCGCCAGCAGCACGTCAGACCCGACCACTTGGACTGATCACATGTATCGCACCGCACTGCGCAACGTCCTCGCCCACAAGGGCCGCCTGTTGATGACCGCGCTGGCCGTCATGCTCGGCACCGCCTTCGTGGCCGGGACCATGGTCTTCTCCGACACCATCAGCCGGGCCGCGAAGAACAGTTACTCCCGGAGCTACACCGACGTGTCGGTGATGGTGACCGACAAGGCGGCGACCGCCAGTACCGAGTGGAAGGGCGCGAAGGGCGGCGAGGGGCTGACCGACGCCACGCTGGCGGCGGTCTCCGGTTTGCCGGGGACGGCGAAGGCGCGGCCGGTGATCAGCGCCTTCGCCGGTGTCGCCGACAAGAAGGGCGACCTGATCGGCCCGTCGTGGAGCGCCAGGGCGGTGAACTTCGTCCCGAACGGCTCCGGCGTGGACGCGCGCTACCCGATGGCCGAGGGCCGTGGCCCGCGCGGCCAGGGGGAGATCGCGCTCGACCGGGAGACCGCGCGCAGGGGCGGCTACCACGTCGGCGACAGGGTGCGGATCGCCACCAACGGCCCCGCCGTCGACGCCGTGCTGACGGGGGTGTTCACCACCGACGACCCGATGGTGTCCTCGGGCAGCAGCCTGACCGTGCTGGCCACCCCGGAGGCACAGCGGATGCTGCTGTCCCCCGGGCGCTACAGCAGCATCGAGGTGACGGCCAAGGCCGGTGTCTCCGAGGCGGCGCTCAAGGAGCAGGTCGCGCCGCTCGTGCCCGGCGGGAGCAGGTTCCGGGTCGACACCGCCCGCCAGCTGCGGGACGAGCAGGCCACCCTGGTCGCGGCCCGGACCCGCAGCCTGGAGGCGGTGCTGCTGACCTTCGCCGGGGTGTCGCTGTTCGTCGGCGTCTTCATCATCGCCAACACCTTCACCATGCTGGTCGCCCAGCGCACCAGGGAGTTGGGGCTGTTGCGGGCGATCGGCGCGGACCGGTCGCAGGTCACCAGGTCGGTGCTGGTCGAGGCGCTGGTGATCGGTCTGAGTGCCTCCGCGGCCGGCCTGCTGGCCGGTGTCGGCATCGGCCTGGCCATGAAGACGGGCCTGAAGTCGCTGAGCAAGGGCGTGCCCGGCGGTCCACTGGTGGTGACGCCGACCACGGTCGGCGCGGCGCTGGCGGTGGGGGCGGTGGTCACCGTGCTGTCCGCCGTCGTGCCCGCGGTGCGGGCCTCGCGGATCGCCCCGATCGCCGCGCTCAGCAGCGGTGACCAGCCGCCGGCGGTGAAGAGCCTGCTGGTGCGCAACGTCGTCGGCTCGGTGGCCGCCGCCGGCGGTGTGGCGCTGATCGCGATGAGCGCCGTCTGGGAGGGTCCGACCGCGCGCAACGCGATCGAGGCCGGCGCGGTGCTGGCCAGCGTGGGCATCCTGGTCCTGCTGCCCCTGCTGTCGCGCCCGGTGGTCGCCCTGGTCGGCCCGCTGCTGTCCAGGCTGTTCGGCACGCCCGGCCGGCTCGCCCGGCTGAACGCGGTGCGCAACCCGCGCCGCACCGGTGCCACGGCCGGTGCGCTCGCCATCGGGCTGACCCTGGTGACGACGATGACGGTGATCGGCACGTCGGTGACGGACGCGGTGGCCCGGACGGTCGACGGCGGCATCAGGGCCGACTACGCCGTGGTCATGGCCAACGGTCACGGCCTCTCCCCGAAGATCGCGGAGGCGGTCGCCAAGGCCCCGGGGGTGACGGCCGCCAGTGCGGTCACCACCGTGGACCTGAAGGTGGACGGCACGACCCGCACGTTCGAGGGCCTGGACGCGGACGACGCCGGGCAACTGGTCAACCTGTCGATGACCGCCGGCTCGGCCGACGCGCTGAAGCAGGGCCAGGCCCTGGTCGACTCCGACCTCGCCGCCGACGGTCACCTGGAGGCGGGCTCGACGATGACGGTCAGGCGCCCGGACGGCTCCACCGCCACCCTGACCGTGGGCGGTGTGTTCCGCGCGAACCAGATGCTCTCCCCGGTCCTGCTCTCCAACGCGGCACTCGCCGGTTTCGAGCCGAACCCGTACGTCAGCCAGACCCTCGTCAAGGGGGCCGCCGGGGCCACGCCCGCCCTCAAGCAGGCCATCAAGGACGCCACCGGGAGCAACCCGGTGATCGAGATCAGGGACAGGCAGGGCATGCAGGACGAGTTCAGCCACACCATCACCTCGACGCTGAGCCTGCTGTACGCGCTGCTGGCGATGTCGGTGCTGGTCGCCGTGCTCGGGGTGGTCAACACCATGGCGATGTCGGTGTTCGAGCGCAAGCGGGAGATCGGCCTGCTGCGCGCGATCGGCCTGGACCGGCGCGGCATCAAGCGGATGGTGCGGCTGGAGTCGGCACTCATCTCGGTGCTGGGCGCGGTGGTCGGCATGGTCCTCGGCAGCTATCTGGCCTGGGCCGCCGTCAACACCCTGGAGGTCGAGCTGGCGAACATCACCACGGTGATCCCCTACGGCCGGATGTCCCTCTTCCTGGTTCTGACCGGGGTGGTCGGTGTGCTCGCCGCAGCGTGGCCGGCCCGCCAGGCCGCCCGGCTGGACATCCTCGACAGCATCCAGACGGCCTGATCCCCCGCCCGTGGCCGCTGCCCTCCGGTGCCGCCCGGGCGGCGCGGACCACTGGCCACCGGCGGGCGACCCGGTTCGCCCGCCCGCCCGAACGCTCATCAGACATGCGTCAACCACGGCACATCACGCCGCTTCCGTGCTCCGCCCGCCGGTGGAGCACGGGACGGCCGGACCCAGGAGGTACCCCGTGACAACGGCACCCACATCCGTCCATGCTTCCCCGAACCCGGGCGGCCCCGTCGCGAGCGCCGCCTCGGCGCGTCAGGTGACCAAGGCCTACGGCACCGGCGAGACCAGGGTCACCGCGCTGGACGCGGTGGACGTGGACATCCAGCGCGGCCGCTTCACCGCGATCATGGGCCCCTCGGGCTCCGGCAAGTCGACCCTGATGCACTGCCTGGCCGGCCTGGACACCGTCACCGAGGGCCGGATCTGGATCGGCGACACCGAGATCACCGGCCTGAAGGACAAGCAGCTGACCGAACTGCGCCGCGACAAGGTCGGCTTCATCTTCCAGGCGTTCAACCTGCTCCCGACGCTGAACGCGCTGGAGAACATCACGCTCCCGATGGACATCGCCGGCCGCAAGCCGGACGCCGCCTGGCTGGACCAGGTGGTCGAGACCGTCGGCCTCGCCGACCGCCTCAAGCACCGACCCACCCAGCTCTCCGGCGGCCAGCAGCAGCGCGTCGCGGTGGCCCGGGCGCTGGCCGCCCGCCCCGAGATCATCTTCGGGGACGAGCCCACCGGGAACCTCGACTCCCGTTCCGGCGCCGAGGTGCTGACCTTCCTGCGCCGCTCGGTGGACGAGCTGGGCCAGACCATCGTGATGGTCACCCACGACCCGGTCGCCGCCGCCTACGCGGACCGCGTGCTCTTCCTCGCCGACGGCGTGATCGTCGACGAGATGCACGGCCCGACCGCCGACTCCGTCCTCGAACGCATGCGCCGTTTCGACGGCAAGCGCACCAGCTGAGCGGGCGGGCACAGGACCATGCTGCTCAAGACGTCACTACGGAGCTTCTACGCCCACAAGGGCCGGATGCTCCTGTCGATGATCGCGATCGTGCTGTCGGTGGGCTTCGTCTCCGGCACCCTGGTGTTCTCCAACACCGCCACCAGCACCTTCGACAGGCTCTTCGCCTCCACCGCCCCCGACGTCCTGGTCACCCAGACCCCGGTCAAGAAGAACGCCGGACCGCGCCAGGACGGCGCCGCGACCCTGACCGTCCCGGCCTCGACCGTCACGCAGGTCGCGGCGCAGCCCGGGGTGAAGACCGCGCTCGGGCAGATCGAGGTCGGCAACGCGACCCTCGTCAACCCCAGGACCAACCGGGCGGCCGGCCCGGCCGGCGGCGCCCCGGCCAGGGTCGGCGCCTGGGTGCCCGGCCCCCGCACCCCCCTGAAGATCACCTCGGGCGGCGCCCCGGCCGAGGGCCGGCAGATGATGATCGACGCCGACACCGCCGCCAGGAGCAGACTCGGCGTCGGCGACCCGATCCGGGTGATCAACTCCTTCGGCACCTTCGACTACACCATCAGCGGCATCGCCACCTTCGACGGCACCAACCCCGGTGCGGCGCTGGCCTTCCTGGACGTCCCCACCGCGCAGCACGACCTGCTCGGCGCCCCCGGCCTCTTCACCTCGGTCGCCGCGTTCGGCAACGGGGGCGTCCCCGACTCCCAGCTCAAGCGCACCATCGCCACGACCCTCGGCAGCGGCTTCGACGTCCAGACCGCCGCCGAGCAGAAGGCGGCGAACAGCAAGGACGTCGGCAGCTTCCTCAACTTCATGAAGTTCGCGGTGCTCGGCTTCGCCGGCATCTCGCTGCTGGTCGGCGGCTTCCTCATCGTCAACACCTTCTCCATGCTGATCGCCCAGCGCACCCGTGAGATCGGCCTGCTGCGCGCCCTCGGCGGCAGCCGCCGCCAGGTCAACCGCTCGGTGCTGGTCGAGGCGCTGCTGCTGGGGCTGACCGGCTCCACCCTGGGCCTGCTGGCCGGACTGGGCATCGCCCAGCTGCTGATCGGGCTGATGGGCTCGGCCGGCATGAAGATCTCCTCCTCCCTGGAGATCGACGCCACCGTCCCCGTCGCCTCCTACACGGTGGGCCTGGTGGTCACCGTGCTGGCCGCCTGGCTGCCGGCCCGCCGGGCCGGGAGGATCTCGCCGATGGCCGCGCTGCGCGACCACGGCACCCCGGCCGACGGCGCCGCCACCAGGATCCGCACCGTCCTCGGGCTGGCGCTGGGCATCGGCGGCGCCCTCCTGCTGGCCCTGGCCGCGGCGAGCGGCGAGAGCGCCGCCGGCGGCGCCGGGCTGGGCCTGGGCGTGCTGCTGACCCTCGTCGGCTTCGTGGTCCTCGGCCCGCTGCTCGCCACCGGCGTGATCAGGGTGCTCGGCGCGCTGCTGCCCAGGCTCTTCGGGCCCTCCGGCAAGCTCGCCCAGCGCAACGCCATGCGCAACCCGCGCCGCACGGGCGCCACCGCGGCCGCCCTGATGATCGGCCTCGCGCTGGTCACCGGCTTCTCCGTGATCACCTCGTCGATGGTCAGCTCGACGAACGCGCAGATCGAGAGGTCGGTCGGCGCCGACTACCTCGTCCAGGCCAACCAGACCGGCGTCACCGCCGCCATGGTGGCCGCCGCCAAGGGCACCCCGGGCATCGACCACATCACCGAGGTGGTGAACGTGCTCACCACCCTCCGGACGCCGGACGGCCAGAGCCAGGAGATCTCGGTGACGGCGGTCTCCCCCACCATCACCCAGGACTACCGCTTCCCGGTCCGGGCCGGCAGTGCCGAGGCCGTCACCGCGGGCGACGCCGTCTCGGTGGACCAGGACTTCGCCCAGGCCCACCACCTGTCCGTCGGCGACCGGGTGACGATCGACTACGGGAAGGGGCACACCCAGTCCGTGCCCGTCGGGCTGATCACCACCAAGGGCAACACCCTCTTCGACAAGCAGTTCTACATCGCCGTCGCGACCGTCGGGCAGGCCCTTCCGGCCGACCAGCGGCCCGCCGCCGGCGCCCTGCTCGGCAAGGCCGCCGCCGGCGCGGACAAGGACCGGACCTACCAGGCCCTCCAGGACGCGCTCAGCGCCTACCCCCAGCTGGACGTCAAGGACCAGAGCGCCTTCAAGGAGCTCTACCAGCAGCGCGTCGCCGGCCTGCTCAACCTGGTGTACGGCCTGCTCGGGCTCGCCATCATCGTCGCCGTCCTGGGCGTGATCAACACGCTGGCCCTGTCGGTCGTCGAACGGACCCGCGAGATCGGCCTGCTGCGGGCGATCGGCCTCTCCCGCCGCCAGCTGCGCCGGATGATCCGGCTGGAGTCGGTGGTCATCGCGGTGTTCGGCGCGCTGCTCGGCACCGGCCTCGGCCTGGCCTGGGGCGTCACCGCCCAGCAGGTGCTGAAGTCGGGAGGGCTGCAGGTGCTGACCGTGCCGGTGACCACGATCGTGGTGGTCCTGCTGCTCTCCGCCGTGGTCGGCCTGCTGGCCGCCCTGCTGCCGGCCTTCCGGGCCGGCCGGATGAACGTCCTGGACGCCATCGCCACGGACTGACCCGGCCCCGGCGGCCGCACGGCTCCGGGCGGGACCCGCACCCGCGGGTCCCGCCCGGAGCCGTGTCCGGTGCTACTCCCCGCCCAGCCACCGGGCGATGGACTCCCAGGCCAGCTCCAGCATCTCCGGGCGCGCCATGTCGGAGTGGCTGCACGGCAGGCCCACCGTGGTCAGCCGGCCGGACAGGTACGGCTCCCAGAGGTCCGCCTGCCGGGCGCCCGGTTCCTTCCCCTCCTCGGCGACCAGCAGCAGCGTGTCCCCGTCGAAGCGTCCGAAGCCGTGCCCGGCCCGGATCGCCGCGTTGTTGCGGTACACCCCCGCCATCAGCGCCAGCTCCTCGTCGGAGAAGCCGGCGAGCAGGTGGCCCAGCTCGGCGCGCATCCGCCCGGTGAGCTCGGCGACGGCCCCGGCGTCGTCGCCGGTCCCCCCGGCCGGGCCGCCGGGCACCGCGGGGGCGTCCGCCGGGTCCGGCGGGTAGGCGTCCATGAGCACCAGCACCACCTGCTCGCCCTCCGCGCGCAGCCGCAGCGCGATCTCGTGCGCCGGAGTGCCCCCGAAGGACCACCCCACCAGGTGGTAGGGCCCGTGCTCCTGCACCGAGCGGATCCGCTCGACGTACCGCGCGGCCATCTCCTCCACCGAGGAGGCGAGTTCACCGCTGCCGTCGATCCCGTCGGCCTGCAGCCCGTAGAGCGGGTGGCCCGGCGGGACGAAGCGCGCGAACGGCAGGTAGCACCAGCCCAGCCCGCCTCCGGGGTGGACGAAGAAGAAGGCCGGCCGGGAGCCGCCGGTCCGGATCGGCAGCAGCGCGCCGAGCGAGTCCCGGACGGAGGAGAGGTTCAGCGTGGCCATCAGCCGGGCCGGCGTCGAGTGGGCGATGACGTCCCGGACCGACACCGAAACCCCGCGCTCCCGCAGCCGCTCCATCAGGGAGACCGCCAGCAGGGAGTGGCCGCCGAGGGCGAAGAAGTCGTCGTCCACCCCGACCGCCGCAACCCCGAGCACCTGGGCGAACGCCTCGCACACCGCCTCCTCCAGGGCGCCCGCGGGCCCCCGGCTGCGCTCCCCGCCCGCACCCGCACCCGCGCCGGGGTCCGGCGCCGGCAGGGCCGCGCGGTCGAGCTTGCCGTTGACGGTCAGCGGCAGCGCGTCCAGCACGACGACGGCCGACGGCACCAGGTGGGCGGGCAGCCGCTCCCGCAGGAACTCCCTGAGCAGGGCGGGGAGTCCGCCGTCGTCGGGCCCGGCGGCGCCGGGCGCGGGCACCGCGTAGGCGACCAGGCGCCTGTCGCCGGGGGCGTCCTCGCGCACCACCACCGCCGCCCGGGCCAGGCCCGGATGGGCGGACAGCACCGCCTCCACCTCCCCCGGCTCGATCCGCATCCCACGGATCTTCACCTGGTCGTCGGTGCGGCCCGCGAACACCAGCTCGCCGCGGGGCGTCCAGCGCGCCCGGTCGCCCGTGCGGTACATCCGGGCGCCGGGCCCGCCGAACGGGTCGGCGACGAAGCGCTGCGCCGTCAGGCCGGGCCGCCCCAGGTACCCCCGGGCCAGACCGGTGCCGGCCACGTACAGCTCGCCGGCCACGCCCACCGGCACCGGGGCGAGGGCGTCGTCGAGGACGTACACGCGGGTGTTGACCACCGGCCCGCCGATCGGCACCTCGGGGGCGTCGGCCTCGCACCGCCACAGCGTCGCGTCGACGGTCGTCTCGGTCGGGCCGTAGGAGTTGAACATCCGGCGCCCGCGCGACCAGCGGGCCGTCAGCTCCGGCCCGGTCGCCTCGCCGGCCACCACGAGCACCACGTCCGGGCCGATCGAGCCCTCGTCGAGGGTGGCCAGCACCGCCGGGGGCAGCGTCACGTGCGTCACGCCGCCCGCGGCCAGGAACTCGGGGAGCGCCCGGCCGAGCCGCTGCTCCTGGGGCACCACCACCAGGGCCGCCCCGGTCAGCAGGCCCATGAACCACTCCCACCCGAAGGTGTCGAAGCTGGGCGACGCGAACTGCCCCACCCGGGAGCCCGGCCCCACCCCCAGATCGCGGACGTGGCCCGCCACCAGGCTCGCCACACCGGTGTGCGACACCACCACGCCCTTGGGACGGCCCGTCGACCCCGAGGTGTAGATCACGTACGCCGGGTGCGCCGGCGACAGCGGCGCCGTGCGCTCACCGTCCGCCGGGGCGGCGGTGCCCAGCGCGTCGAGGTCCCGGACGGTCTGCGGCGCGTCGAGGACCAGCACCGGCCCGGGCACCGCCCGCGCCGTCGCGGCCGTCGCCAGCACCACCGCCGGCGCGGCGTCCTCCACCATGAAGGCGATCCGCTGCTCCGGGTAGGCCGGGTCGAGCGGCAGGTACGCGCCGCCGGCCTTCAGCACCCCGAGCAGACCCACCATCAGGTCCACGCCCCGCTCCAGGCAGAGCGCGACCAGCGACTCCGGGCCCACGCCGCGGCCGATCAGCAGGCGGGCCAGCCGGTTCGCCCGCGCGTCCAGCTGCGCGTAGGTCAGCTCGACCCCGTCCGCGACCAGCGCGATGGCGTCCGGCGTCCGCGCCACCCGGGCCTCGAACAGGCCGGGCACCGTCGCCACGGCGACCTCGGCCGCCGTGTCGTTCCACTCCGTCAGCAGCCGGTCCCGCTCGTCGGCGTCCAGCACGGCAACCGCGCTCAGCCGGGTGTGCGGCGCCTGCTCCAGCGCGTCCGCGAGCCCGGTGAGGCAGGTGCGCAGCAGGCGGCACAGCTGCTCGGCGTCGGCCCCGGGCACCGCGTCGACGGTCAGGCCGAACCCGGTCCCGGCGTCGTCGACGGCCACGGCCACGGGGTAGTTGGTGCTCTCCCGGGTGAGGAGCGTCCTGATGCCGTCGAAGCCGGCGGTTCCCGCTCCGTCGGGGGTGCGGGCGCCGCTGCGGCCGTGCCGGTAGTTGAGGATCGAGGTGAACAGCGGGCTCGACCCGGGCACCGCACTGGCCTGCTGGGCGAGCGAGAGCGGCGCGTGTTCGTGCACCAGCAGCTCCGCCAGCTGGTGGCGCAGCCCGGACAGCGCCCCGGCCACGTCCACGCCGCGGGTGCGCACGCGCACCGGCAGGGTGTTGAGGAAGAGGCCGGGCACCCGGTCGGAGCCGGCGCCGGCGTTCATCCGGCCGAACAGCACCGTGCCGAAGACGACGTCGTCGCGTCCGCTGACCGCCGCGAGCACGCGGGCCCAGGCGAGGTGGAAGAGCGTCGCCGGGCTGACGCCGAGCGAGCGGGCCGCCTCCCGCAGCCGCTCGTCGAGTCCGCCCTCGATCCGCTGGTGGGCGCGGACGGCGCCGCTGCCGTCCCCGTGGACGTCCAGCAGGCCGTACGGCGCGGTGGTCTCCTCGACGTCGCCCAGCAGGCCGGTGAAGTACCGCTCGTGCTCCTCGCGCGGCACGCCGAGGCGGGCCTGCGCGACGAAGGTGCGGAAGGGCAGCGGCTCGGGGAGGGTGTCGGCGCGGCCGGCGAGGATCGCGTGGAGTTCCCCGAGGAGCACGTCCTGGGTGGTGTGGTCCTGGACGAGGTGGTGGATCTTCAGCAGGACCAGCCACCGGTCGCTGCCGGGTTCGGCGGCGGTGTGCACCCGGACCAGCGGGGCGCGGCCGAGGTCCATGCGGCCGGCGGCGGCCTCCTGGAGCTGCCGGCGCACCGGCCGGTCCGGGTCCGCCGTCAGCTCCTCGACCGGGAGCGGCGCCCGTCGTACGACCACCTGGACGGGTTCTGGCAGGCCCTCCCAGACGATGGCGGTGCGGTAGATGTCGTGCCGGTCCACCACCTGCTGGAGCGCGGCCAGGAACGCGTCCAGGCGCTCGCGCGTGTCGAAGGCGACCAGGGTCGGCGAGGCGTACACGTCCGCGCCGCGGTCGGCCTGGAGCAGGTGGTGGAAAAGGATGCCCTCCTGGAGCGGTGCGAGCGGGTAGACGTCCGCGATGTTCGCCGCGCCTCCCGGGATCCGCGCCGCCAGGCGGGCGATCGCGGCCTCGTCCAGGTCCACCAGCGGCAGCATGCCGGGCGTGATCTCCTCGGCGCCCTCGGGGATCAGGTTCGGCGGCACCTCGATCTGCTCGGGGGCCGCGACCGCGGCCAGCCCGGCCGGTGTCGGCGTCTGGAAGAGCGCCCGCACCGACACCGCGACGCCGCGGGTGCGCAGCCGCTCCACCAGGGACACCGCCAGCAGGGAGTGGCCGCCCAGGGTGAAGAAGTCGTCGTCGACGCCGACGCCCTCCACGCCGAGGACCTCGGCGAACGCCGCGCAGAGGATCTCCTCCTGCACCGTCGCCGGGGCCCGGCCGGCTCCCGCCGTCGCGAACCCGGGGGCGGGCAGGGCCGCGCGGTCCAGCTTGCCGTTCGCGGTCAGCGGCAGGGCGTCGAGCACGACGACGGCGGCGGGCACCAGGTGTTCGGGCAGCCGCTGGGCCGTGAACTGCCGGACCGAGGCGGGCAGTTCCTCGCCGGCCGAGTCGGCGGCGACCACGTAGGCGACCAGCCGCGGCTCGCCCGGCGTGTCCTCGCGGGCGACGACCGCCGCCTGGGCGACCTCCGGGTGCGCGGCCAGCACGGCCTGCACCTCGCCCGGCTCGACCCGGAAGCCGCGGATCTTCACCTGCTGGTCCGCCCGGCCGGCGAAGACCAGCTGGCCCCCGCGCGTCCAGCGCACCCGGTCGCCGGTGCGGTACATCCGCCCGCCGGTCCCGAAGGGGCAGGCCACGAAGCGTTCGGCCGTCAGCGCGGGGCGTCCGCCGTAACCGCGGGCCAGCTGCGCACCGGCGACGTAGAGCTCGCCGGTCACGCCCGCGGGCACCGGGTTGAGGGCGTCGTCGAGGACGTAGACCCGGGTGTTGGCCGCCGGGGTGCCGATGGGCACGACGCCCCCGGCCGCCGACTGCGGGGTGAGCCGGGTGGTGGTGACGCCGATGGTGGTCTCGGTCGGCCCGTAGTGGTTGAACACCGGGCGGTCGCCCGCGGCCTCCAGCAGCGCGGTGACCAGGTCCGGCTGGGCGGCCTCGCCGCCCAGCACCAGGGCCCTGGCCGGCAGCACGCCCCCGGCGCCGCGGACGGCGGCCAGTGCGGCCAGGTGCGAGGGCACCGCCTTCAGGTAGTCGATCCGGTGCTCGGCCAGGTAGTCCGAGACCGCCGCCGGGTCGGTGACCGCCTCCGCGTCGAGGATGTGCAGCTGCCCGCCGCTGGTCAGGCTGGCGAAGACCACGGTGTTTCCGAGGTCGGTGGCCTGGGCCTGGAGCAGCGCGTAGCGCCCGCCGGGCGCGCCCAGGCCGAGCCGGTCGGGGACCGAGCCGGTGTAGTTGGCCAGCGCCTCGTGGGTGACCTGCACGCCCTTGGGCCGGCCGGTCGAGCCGGAGGTGTAGATGACGTAGGCGAGGGCCGCGTGCGCCACCGGCACCCCGGGTGCGGTGGCCGGCGCGGCCGCCAGCCGCATGCGGACCAGCGCGTCGTCCACCGCGACCAGGCGCACCCGGCCGGCGGGCAGCTCGTCCAGGATCTCCTCGGTGGTGAGCATCAGCACGGCCCGGCTGTCGCGCAGCAGGTACGCGATCCGCTCCGCCGACTGCTCCGGGTCCACCGGCAGGTAGCCGGCGCCGGCCTTCCAGACCGCCAGGATCGCGGCGATCATCTCGGCCCCCCGGCCCAGCCCGAGGGCCACCACCGATTCGGCGCCGACCCCCTGGCCCACCAGGTAGTGCGCCAGCCGGTTCGCCCGCTCGTCCAGCTCCGCGTAGGACACCTCGGCGCCGTCGCACACCACCGCCACCGCGTCCGGGGTGCGGGCCGCCTGCGCCTCGAAGGCCTGGTGGACGGTCAGCCGCGGTGGTTCGGCGGCGGTGGCGTTCCACTCCTCGACGATGCGGCGGCGTTCGGCCGCGTCGAGGACGTCCACCGCGGCGATCCTGGCGGCGGGGTCGGCGGCGAGCGCGGCCAGCACCGTCACCAGGCAGTCCGCGATGCGGCGCACGGTGTCGGCGTCGAAGAGGTCCGCCGAGGCGTTGACCATGCCGCCGATCCCCTGCGGGTCGCCCTGCGGCCCGAAGGACTCGGCGATGGTCACGCCCAGGTCGAACTTGACGGCGACCTCGTCGGCCGCGAGCCGGGTGGCCTGGAGGCCGGGCAGGGCCGGCACGGGCGCACCGGCGCCGGTCACCGTGCCGGTGTTCATGGTGAGCATCACCTGGAACAGCGGGTGGCGGGCCTGCGAGCGGGCCGGGGCCAGCTCCTCCACCAGGCGTTCGAACGGCACGTCCTGGTGCGCGAAGGCGCGCAGCCCGGTCTCGCGCGCCTGGCTCAGCAGGTCGGCGAAGGTCGGATCGCCGGACAGGTCGGTCCGGATGACCAGGCTGTTGACGAAGTTGCCGATCAGGTCGTCCGCGGCCTCGTCGGTGCGTCCGGCGACCGCCGTGCCGATCGGGATGTCGGTGCCGGCGCCCAGCCGGGACAGCGTCACCGCCAGGGCGACCTGGAGCACCATGAACGGGGTCACCCCGCGTTCGCGGGCGACCTCCCCCAGCCGGGCGTGGACCTCGGCCGGGACCCTGAACTCCAGGACGTGACCGCGACGCGAGGGCAGCGCCGGGCGCGGCCGGTCGGCCGGCAGCGCCAGCTCCTGCGGCACGCCCGCCAACGCCTCGCGCCAGTAGGCGACCTGGCGGGCGAGCAGGCTCTGCGGGTCGTCCTCGTCGCCGAGCAGCCCGCGCTGCCACAGGGCGTAGTCGGCGTACTGCACCGGCAGCGGCGCCCAGTCGGGGGCCCGGCCCGCCAGCCGCGCCGTGTACGCCGTCGTGACGTCCCGGGCCAGCGGCTCCATCGACCAGCCGTCGCCCGCGATGTGGTGCACCACCACCGCCAGGAGGTGCTCCTCGGGGCCCGTCTCGAACAGCCAGGCTCGGACCGGGACCTCGACGGCGAAGTCGAAGGCGTGGCCGGCCGCCCGGGCGACGGCGGCCGCGGCCGGGTCGGTGGCGGTTGCGGCCGGGTCGGTGGCGGTTGCGGCCGGGTCGGTGGCGGTTGCGAGGCCGTCCGGTGCGGCGGCGGGCTCCCGGAGGTCGACGAACTCAAGCTCCCAGTCGAGCTCGTCGAGGTCCAGCACACGCTGGTACGGCTCGCCCTCGACCACCGGGAACACCGTCCGCAGCACCTCGTGACGCCCGAGGACGTCCCGCAGCGCCGCGTTCAGCGCCTCCCGGTCGAGCCGGCCGGACAGCCGCAGCACGGTGGGGATGTTGTAGGTGGCGCTGGGGCCCTCCAGCTGGCCGATGAACCAGAGCCGGCGCTGCGCGTAGGAGAGCGGGACCCGCTGCGGACGCGGCCCGGCCGTCAGGGCCGCACGGGCCGTCCGGGCGGGGTCCAGCCGGGCGGCGAGCCCGGCCACCGTGGGCGCCTCGAACAGTGCGCGCAGCGGCACCTCCGTGCCCAGCACCGTCCGCACCCGGCTGATCAGCCGGGTCGCGAGCAGGGAGTGCCCGCCGAGCGCGAAGAAGTCGTCGTCGACACCGACGGCGGGCAGGCCCAAAACCTCGGCGAACGCGCCGCAGAGGATCTCCTCCTGGAGCGTGGCCGGGCCCCGCCCGGCACCGGCCGGGGCGGCGTGGCCGGGGGCGGGCAGGGCCTTGCGGTCCAGCTTGCCGTTGACGTTCAGCGGCAACGCCTCCAGCACCACCACGGCCGACGGAACCATGTGGTTCGGCAGCTTGAGCGCGCTGAACTCACGTACCAGTGAAGGAAGTCGGGCTTCTCCGCCGGGCTCGGCGGGGACGACGTAGGCGACCAGGCGCTTCTCGCCGGGGGTGTCCTCCCGCGCGACGACGGCCGCCTGGGCCACCGAGGGGTGAGTGGCCACCACGTCCTGGACCTCGCCCGGCTCGATCCGGAAGCCGCGGATCTTCACCTGGTCGTCCGCCCGGCCCAGGTACTCCAGCCGTCCGGCCGCGTCCCGGCGCACCAGATCACCCGTGCGGTACATCCGCGCGCCCGGCTCGAAGGGGCACGCGACGAACCGCTCGGCGGTCAGCGCCGCCCGGCCCAGGTAGCCGCGGGCCAGGCCCGACCCGGCCACGTACAGTTCGCCGACCGTGCCGGCGGCGACCGGACGCAGCCCGTCGTCCAACACGTAGGACCGGGTGTTGGCCATCGGCCGGCCGACCAGCGGCCGCTCGCTGTCCGCGGTGTCCGCCCACAGGGCGTCCACGCTGCACTCCGTCGGCCCGTACAGGTTGTAGCAGAGCAGGCCGTCGACCGACCGGACCCGCTCCCACAGGGCCGGTCCGGTCGCCTCCCCGCCCAGGAGCAGGACGGCGGGGAGCGCGGCGGGGTCGTCCAACAGCCCGTGCTCCAGCAGTTGTTCGGCGTACGTCGGCGTGGTGTCCACGACGTCGATGCCCTCGGACCGCACGTACCGCACCAGTGCGGGCGCCTCGCGGCGGACGTCGTCCGGCACCAGGTGCAGCTCGTGGCCGGCGACCATCCAGAGGATCTCGTCCCAGCTGGCGTCGAAGGAGAGCGAACCCGTGAGCGCCACCCGCATCCGCCGCCCGGCGCGGGCGATCATCCCGGCGTGGTGGCCGCTGTACAGGTTGGCCAGGCCGGCGTGCGGCACCGGCACGCCCTTGGGGCGGCCGGTGGAGCCCGAGGTGTAGATGACGTACGCGGGGTTCGCGGGCAGCGGCGCCGTGCGCTCGTCGTCACCGAGGGCGCCGGCGGGCAGGGCGGCCAGGAGCTCGGCGGTGCGGGGGGAGTCCGGGAGGACCACGACCGCCGCGGCGCAGCGTGCCGCCGTGGCGGCGGTCGCCTCGTCCGCCACCACCACGGCCGGCGCGGCGTCGGCCAGCATCGCGGCCACCCGGTCGGCCGGGTGGTCCGGGTCGACGGGCAGGTACGCCCCTCCGGCCTTCAGCACGGCCAGCAGCGCCACCACCGAGGTGAGGCCGCGTTCCACCAGCACCGCGACGACCGACTCCGGGCCGACACCGTGACCGGCCAGGTGGCGGGCCAGGCGGTTGGCGCGGGCGTCCAGGTCGGCGAAGGAGACCCGGGTGTCCCGGAAGACCAGCGCGGTGGCGTCCGGCGTCCGGGCCGCCTGGGCCTCGAACAGCTCCGTCAGGGTCGCGCCCGCACTCTCGGCCGCCGTGTCGTTCCACTCGACCAGCTGGCGGTGGCGCTCGGCCCGGTCGAGCACGTCGACGGCGCTCAGCGGCCGGTCCGGGCCGCCGTCCAGGGCCTGCTCCAGTGCGGCCACCAGGTTCCGGGTCACCGCGTGCAGCTGGGCGCCCACCACGGCCGGGTCGATCGGGTCGATCGCGTCGACGGACAGGTGCAGCCGGCGCCCGTCGTCGTCCACCGAGGCGGAGAGCGGGAAGTTGTCGCGCTCGTGGGTGAAGACCGTCCTGACCCCGTCGAGGCGCCCGGCGCGGGACCCGCCGTCGCGGCCGGCCTCCGTGGGGAGACGGGGCTCGTCGCGGCCGGTCTCCGTGGGGAGCTCGGCCACGTCGCGGCCCGGATTGTGGCGGTAGTTGAGGAGCGAGGTGAACAGGGGCGAGTCCCCCGGGACGCCGCTCGCCCGCTGAGCGACCGCGAGCGTGGCGTGCTCGTGTTCCAGCAGTTCCGCCAGCTGCCCGCGCATCGCGTGGACGGCCGCCAGCGCACCGTTGTGGTCGACGACGGCGCGCACCGGCAGGGTGTTCATGAACGGGCCGGGGACGCGGTCGGAGCCGGCGCCGGCGTTCATCCGGCCGAACAGCACCGTGCCGAAGACGACGTCGTCGCGTCCGCTGACCGCCGCCAGCACGCGCGACCAGGCCACGTGGAGCACCGTCGCGGGGCTCGCCCCCGCACGCCGCGCCGCCTCGCGCAGCCGGTCGGCCAGCTCCGGATCGACCTCCACCGTCCGCCGCACCAGCGCCGCACCGTCGCCGCGCACGTCCATCAGGCCGTACGGCGCGGTGGGTTCGCTCACGTCGCCCAGCAGCCGTGCGAAGAACCGCTCGTGCGCACCGCCGTCGGCCCCGGCCCGGGCGTGCGCCACGAAGTCGCGGAACGGCAGCGGCGCGGGCAGCGTGTCGCCGCGCCCGTCCACGAACGCCCGGACCTCACCGAGGATCACCGCCAGAGCCGTGTGGTCCTGCACAAGGTGGTGCATCCTCAGCAGTGCCAGCCATCGCCCGTCCGGCCCCGCCGCCACGTGCAGGCCGAGCAGCGGCGCCCGTCCCAGGTCCATGGACAGCCCGGTCCGGGCCAGCAGCTCACGCGCCGCGTCCGCCGGGTCCGCCTCGCGGCCCGCGTCCAGTGCCACCTCCTCGACCGGCAGCACCGCGTGGCGCCACACCACCTGCACCGGCTCGCGCAGCCCTTCCCAGACGACGGCCGTCCGCAGCACGTCGTGCCGGTCGAGCACCTGCTGGAGGGCGTCCGCGAATCCGTCCAGACGGGCCCGCGAGTCGAACTCCAGCACGGTCGGCAGAACGTAGGCGTCCTCGCCGCCCTCCGCGAGGAGGTGGTGGAAGAGCAGGCCCTCCTGGAGGGGGGCGAGGGGGTAGACGTCCGCGATGTTGGCCGCGCCGCCGGGGACGGCCGAGGTGATCAGGTCGATCTCGGCCTGGTCCAGCTCGACCAGCGGCAGCATCCGCGGGGTGAGCTCGGTCGCGTCCGCCGGGATCGCGTTCGGGGGCACCACGACCCGGTCCGCTCCGGCTGTGGCCGCCAGACCGGCCGGGGTCGGGCTCTGGAACAACGCCCGCACCGACACCGACACACCCCGGGTCCGCAGGTACTCCACCAGCGAGACCGCGAGCAGGGAATGCCCGCCGAGGGCGAAGAAGTCGTCGTCCACCCCGACGGCCGGCAGGCCGAGGACCTCCGCGAAACCCGCGCAGAGGACCTCCTCCCGGGCGGTCGCCGGGGCACGGCCTCCTCCTGCGGCGTACTCGGGAGCGGGCAGGGCCCCGCGGTCCAGCTTGCCGTTGACGGTCAGCGGCAGCGCATCGAGGACGACGACGGCGGACGGGACCAGGTAGGACGGCAGCAGGTCGGTCGCGAACGCGCTTACGGTGGCAGGGAGTTCGGTGGTGGTCCGGCCGTCGGCGGGGACGACGTAGGCCACCAGCCGGGTGTCGCCCGGGGTGTCCTCACGAGCGACGACCGCCGCCTGCGCGACACCGGCACACGCCGACAGCGCCGCACTCACCTCACCCGGCTCCACCCGGAACCCACGAATCTTCACCTGCTCATCCGCCCGCCCCGCGAACACCAACCGCCCGTCCGCCGTCCAACGCGCCCGGTCACCGGTGCGATACATCCGCCCGCCCGCCACGCCACCGAACGGCGCCGCAACGAACCGCTCCGCCGTCAACCCCGCACGGCCCGCATACCCACGCGCCAACTGCCCGCCCGCGACATACAGATCACCCGGCACACCCACCGGCACCGGCTGCAACCGCTCGTCCAACACATAGACCCGAGTGTTGGCCACCGGCGCGCCCATCGGCACCGCCGACTCCGTACCGTCGATCCGCCCCGCCGTCACCATCACGGTCGACTCCGTCGGACCATAGGTGTTCACCAGCCGCCGGTCCTGGGACCAGAGCTGCGCCTGCTCACGGCTGATCGGCTCCGCACCCACCAGAAGCGTTCCGAGCCCCGGCACGGCCTGCGGGTCCAGGACCGCGAGCAAGGACGGCACCACGCTCGCCGCCTCCACCTGGTTCTCCCGCAGCATCCGCGCCAGCAGAGTCGTGTCCGCACGCTCCGCCGCCGACGCCACCACCAGGGTCGCGCCATTGGCGAGCGTCACCGCCAGGTCCAGCACCGACGCGTCGAAACTGAACGACGCGAACTGCAACACCCGCACCCCCGGCGCCGCACCCAGCTCCGGCGACAACGCCGCCACCATCGACGCCACCGCACCGTGCGAAACCGCCACACCCTTCGGCACACCCGTCGAACCCGACGTATAGATCACATACGCGAGCTGCTCGGCACCCACGACGACGTCCGGTGCACTGGACGGCCGCGCCAAGACCTGAGGATCGTCCGGCGACAGACCACCCCTGCCAATGACAACCGACGCACCACTGTCCGCGAGCATGAACTCCAGCCGCTCCGCCGGATACTCCGGATCCAACGGCAGATACCCCGCCCCCGCCTTCCAGGTCGCGAGGATCGCCGCCACCATGTCCACACCCCGCGGCAGGCACAGACCCACCACCGACTCCGCACCCACCCCCATCGCCACCAACTGATGCGCCAACCGGTTCGCCCGCGCATCCAACTCCCCGTACGACACCTCCACACCCTCGAACACCACCGCCACCGCACCCGACGACCCCGCCACCCGACCCGCGAACAACGCCGGCACCAACACCCCCGGCACCACACGACCCGTATCATTCCACCCCTCCAACACCCGGGCCCGCTCACCGGCCTCCAGCACCTCCACGGCGCTCAGTGCCACCCCGGGGTCGGTGGTCACCGTGCCGACCACACGCGCCAGGCGCTCGCCGAGCCGGGCGACCGACTCCGCATCGAAGAGGTCCGCCGAGCCCTTCACCACACCACGCAGTCCCGCCGGGGCGCCGTCCGCGTCGAACACCTCAGCCGCGGTCACCTCCAGATCGAACTTCACCGTGGCCAATGCGGACCCCTGGCCCGCCGGTAGCCCCGAGGCCTTCAGGCCGGGCAGCTCCAGCACGGACTGGGCGTTGTTCTGCAGGGTGAGCATCACCTGGAACAGCGGGTGGCGCGCCAGCGAACGGACCGGCGCCAGCTCCTCCACCAACCGCTCGAACGCCACGTCCTGGTGCCCGAGCGCCGACAGACCCGTCTCCCGCACCTGCTCCAACACCTGCGTGAACGTCGGGTCACCGGACAGGTCGGTCCGCAGGACGAGCGTGTTGACGAAGAATCCGACCAGGTCGTCCAGCGCCTCGTCCGTCCGCCCGGCGACCGCCGAGCCCACCGGGATGTCGGTGCCCGCGCCGAGGCGGTTCAGCGTCACCGCCAGCGCCGCCTGGAGCACCATGAAGACCGTGACGCCCTCAGCGTGCGCGACCTCCACCAACCGCGCGTGCACCTCGGCCGGGAGCTCCCAGGGCACCGAGTGACCACGGTGCCCCGCCGTCGCCGGGCGTGGCCGGTCGGCGGGCAGTGCGAGCTCCTCCGGCACGCCGGCCAGGGCCTCACGCCAGTACCCCACCTGGCGGGCGAGCAGGCTCTCCGGGTCGTCCTCCGCCCCGAGCAACTCACGCTGCCACAGGGCATAGTCCGCGTACTGCACCGGCAGCGGAGACCAGTCCGGCGCCCGGCCCGCCAGCCTCGCCGCGTAGGCGGCCGTCAGATCACGCGCCAACGGACCCGTCGACCAGCCGTCCCCAGCAATGTGGTGCATCAGCACCACCAGGACGTGCTCGTCCGCGCCCAACCCGAACAGCCAGGCCCGGAAAGGGATCCGCTCGGACAGGTCGAACGCGTGTTCCGTCGCCGCCGCCACCGCGTCGTCCAGCTGCTCGCGGGCGATCTCGACCACGGACAACTCCCCTGCCACGTCCGCGAGATCAAGGACGTGTTGGCAGGGCTCCCCGTCGGTCATCGGGAACACCGTCCGCAGCACCTCGTGGCGGCCGATCACGTCCCGCAGCGCAGCTGCCAGCGCCTCCCGGTCCAACTCGCCCGCGAGCCGTGCGGTCAAGGGGATGTTGTAGGTCGCGCTCGGGCCCTCCAGCTGCCCCAGGAACCAGAGCCGACGTTGCGCGAACGACAGCGGCACCCGCTCCGGACGGGCCATCGGTGCGAGCGCGGTACGTCCACGCGTCGCCTCGCCGACGAGCCAGGCCGCGAGGGCCGCAGGAGTCGGACGCTCGAACAACACCCGGATCGGCAGCTCCAGACCCAGCACCGCGCGCACGCGACTGACCAGGCGGGTCGCCAGCAGGGAGTGACCGCCGAGGGCGAAGAAGTCGTCGTCCACGCCGACGGCCGGCAGGCCGAGGATGTGGGCGAACGCAGCGCACAGGATCTCCTCCTGCACCGATGCAGGGCCGCGGCTTGTGGCGGCGGTGTGCTCGGGGGCGGGCAGGGCCCTACGGTCCAGCTTCCCGTTGACGGTCAGCGGCAGCGCGTCGAGGACGACGACGGCGGACGGGACCAGGTAGGACGGCAGCAGGTCGGTCGCGAACGCGCGCACGGTGGCCGGGAGTTCGGTGGCGGACCGGCCGTCGGCAGGGACGACGTAGGCCACCAGCCGGGTGTCACCGGGGGTGTCCTCGCGGGCGACGACCGCCGCCTGCGCGACGCCGGCACACGCCGACAGCGCCGCACTCACCTCACCCGGCTCCACCCGGAACCCACGAATCTTCACCTGCTCGTCCGCCCGCCCCGCGAACACCAGCCGGCCGTCCGCCGTCCACCGGGCCCGGTCACCGGTGCGGTACATCCGCCCGCCCGCCACGCCACCGAACGGCGCCGCAACGAACCGCTCCGCCGTCAACCCCGCACGGCCCGCATACCCGCGCGCCAACTGCTCGCCCGCGACATACAGATCACCCGGCACACCCACCGGCACCGGCTGCAACCGCTCGTCCAGCACATAGACCCGGGCGCCCGCCACCGGCGCGCCCATCGGCACCGCCGACTCCGTGCCGTCGATCCGCCCCGCCGTCACCATCACGGTCGACTCCGTCGGACCATAGGTGTTCACCAGCCGCCGGTCCTGGGACCAGAGCTGCGCCTGCTCACGGCTGATCGGCTCCGCACCCACCAGAAGCGTTCCGAGCCCCGGCACGGCCTGCGGGTCCAGGACCGCGAGCAGGGACGGCACCACGCTCGCCGCCTCCACCTGGTTCTCCCGCAGCATCCGCGCCAGCAGAGTCGTGTCCGCACGCTCCGCCGCCGACGCCACCACCAGGGTCGCGCCATTGGCGAGCGTCACCGCCAGGTCCAGCACCGACGCGTCGAAGCTGAACGACGCGAACTGCAACACCCGCACCCCCGGCGCCGCACCCAGCTCCGGCGACAACGCCGCCACCATCGACGCCACCGCACCGTGCGAAACCGCCACACCCTTCGGCACACCCGTCGAACCCGACGTATAGATCACATACGCGAGCTGCTCGGCACCCACGACGACGTCCGGTGCACTGGACGGCCGCGCCAAGACCTGAGGATCGTCCGGCGACAGACCACCCCTGCCAATGACAACCGACGCGCCACTGTCCGCGAGCATGAACTCCAGCCGCTCCGCCGGATACTCCGGATCCACCGGCAGATACCCCGCCCCCGCCTTCCAGGTCGCGAGGATCGCCGCCACCATGTCGACGCCCCGCGGCAGGCACAGACCCACCACCGACTCCGCACCCACCCCCATCGCCACCAACTGATGCGCCAACCGGTTCGCCCGCGCATCCAACTCCCCGTACGACACCTCCACACCCTCGAACACCACCGCCACCGCACCCGGCGACCCCGCCACCCGACCCGCGAACAACGCCGGCACCAACACCCCCGGCACCACACGACCCGTATCGTTCCACCCCTCCAGAACCTGCCGGCGCTCCTCAACGCCCAACACCTCCACGGCCGCAAGGCTTGTACGCGGAGCGGCCTCAAGTGCCGTGACCAGTCCGTCGACCGCCATCTGTACCCAGGTGCAGAGCTGACCGGGATCGGCCGGGTCCGAGGCCTCGACGCTCAGGACGAACCCGGTTCCGTCGTCGTCCACGGCCACGGTCAGCGGGTAGTTGGTGCGCTCCTCCATGCTGAGAGTGCTGATGCCTTCGAGGCCGTCGGCATCGGACTCCGGACCGGCCGGACGCCGGGACGCGGCCCGGTGGTGCCGGTAGTTAAAGACGGAGGTGAACAGCGGGCCCGAACCCGGCACCCCACTGGCCTTCTGGGCGAGCGAGAGCGGGGCGTGTTCGTGCACGAGCAGTTCGGCCAGCTGGTGGCGGAGGCCGTCGAGGGCCTCGTCGACCGTGGCCGACCCGACCCGGACACGGACCGGGAGCGTGTTGATGAACAGGCCGGGGACGCGGTCGGATCCGGAGCCGGCGTTCATCCGCCCGAACAGCACCGTGCCGAACACCACGTCGTCCCGGCCCGACACGCTTGCCAGCACCCTCGCCCACGCCAGGTGGAACACCGTCGCCGGACTCACCCCGCGCGATCGTGCCAACTTCCTGACCCGGTCACCGAGTTCGCGTTCGACCGCCACCCGGGCCTTGGCCGAGTCGACGCCACCGGCCCGAACGTCCACCAGACCGAAGGGTGCCGTCGTCTCCTCGACATCACCCAAGAGGCCGGCGAAGTAGCGCTCGTGTTCCTCGCGCGGCACGCCGAGGCGGGCCTGCGCGACGAAGTCGCGGAACGGCAGCGGCTCGGGCAGCGAGTCGCCGTCGCCCGACAGGATCGCCCGCAGCTCCCCGATCAACACCTCCAGAGCCGTGTGGTCCTGGACGAGGTGGTGAATCTTGAGCAGTGCCAGCAGCCGGTCACCATCGGGATCGGCGGCGGTGTGCACCTCGATCAGCGGGGCCCGGCCGAGGTCCATCGACCCTCCGCCGGCGGCGATCAGCTGGTCCACCGCCGCCGAACCACCTGGGTCCAACACGACCTGTCGAACGGGGAGTTCAGCGTGCCGGGTGACGACCTGGACGGGTTCGCGCAGGCCCTCCCAGACGATCGCGGTGCGGTAGATGTCGTGCCGGTCGACCACCTGCTGGAGCGCGGCGAGGAACGCGTCCAGGCGCTCGCGCGAGTCGAAGGCGACCAGGGTCGGCGAGGCGTACACGTCCGCGCCATGGTCCGCCTGGAGCAGGTGGTGGAAGAGGATGCCCTCCTGGAGGGGTGCGAGCGGGTAGACGTCCGCGATGTTCGCCGCACCACCCGGGATCCGCGCGACCACACGGGCGACCTCCGCCTCGTCCAGGTCCACCAACGGCAGCATGCCCGGCGTGATCTCCTCCGCACCCTCGGGAATCAGGTTCGCCGGCACCACCACCTGCTCCGGAGCCCCAACCACCGCCAGACCAGCCGGAGTCGGACTCTGGAACAACGCCCGCACCGACACCGCGACGCCGCGGGTGCGCAACCGCTCCACCAGGGACACCGCCAGCAGGGAGTGGCCGCCCAACGCGAAGAAGTCGTCGTCGACGCCGACGCCCTCCACGCCGAGGACCTCGGCGAACGCCGCGCAGAGGATCTCCTCCTGCACCGTCGCCGGGGCCCGGCCGGCTCCCGCCACCGCAGCGAAGTCCGGCGCCGGCAACGCCCGACGATCCAACTTCGAATTCGCCGTCAACGGCAGAGCGTCCAACACCACCACCGCCGACGGCACCATGTACGACGGCAACCGCCCGACCGCGAACTCCCGCACCACACCCGCAAGATCAGCACCACCAACACCACCCGCCGGCACCACATACGCCACCAGCCGACGATCCCCCTCCACATCCTCACGCACCACCACCGCCACCTGCCCCACACCCACACACCCCGCCAGCACACCCTCCACCTCACCCGGCTCCACCCGGAACCCCCGCACCTTCACCTGCTCATCCACCCGCCCAACAAACAACAACCGCCCATCCACACCCCACCGCACCCGATCCCCCGTCCGATACATCCGCTCACCACCCCCCACAAACGGACACGCCACAAACCGCTCCGCCGTCAACCCCGAACGCCCCACATACCCCCGCGCCACACCAGCCCCCGCCACATACAACTCCCCCACCACACCCCGCGGAACAGGCTCCAAAAACTCATCCAGCACAAACAACCGCGAATTCTCCAACGCCCCACCCAACGGCAACACCGAACCCAAACCCACCACCGACCCCACCACACCCTGCGTCGCACACAACGTCACCTCCGTCGGCCCGTACAAATGCCGCACCACCACACCCTCACACGCCTCCAACACCCGCCCCACCGCACCCACCGGCACCACATCCCCACCCGTCAACACCTCACGCACCCCCGCAAAACACCCCGGATCCACCTCCGCCACCACCCGGAACAACCCCGCCGTCACATGCACATGCGACACCCCGAACCCACCCACCAAACCCCGCAACACACCCGCATCCACCCCACCCACCGGAGCCACCACCACCGCAGCCCCCGACAACAACGCCACCCACACCTCATACGACGACGCATCAAACGCATGCGGCGCCAAAAACAACACCCGCGACCCCACCCCCAAACCCCAATCCGCCCCCAACACCAACTCCACAACATCCCGCTGCCGCGCCACCACACCCTTCGGCACACCCGACGAACCCGACGTATACATCACATACACACCACCATCCACCCCAACCCCCGACACCACCCCCGGCAAACCCCCCAAACCCTCCAACTCCCCCACCACACC
>NZ_JAGIYX010000052.1:0-37452 GCF_017813315.1 Kitasatospora sp. RG8 | reverse complement strand
GGCCTCACCCTCGGCCAGGCCGTGGAGTCCCTCTGCGCCGTCCCCGCCCGGCTGCTCGGCCTGGCCGACACCGTCGGCTCGCTGGAACCCGGCAAGAACGCCGACCTCGTCGTCGTCGACTCCACCGGCTACGACCTGGTCGCCGTGATGCGCCGCGGCGAGTGGATCCTCGGCGGCGAGAGGTTCGACCGCGTCCGGCGCTGAGCCGCGCCCTCAGCCGGCCGCGCCGGCCATCGCCCGCTGCCGATCCTGGATGCCGTGGAGCTCCGCGACGATGTCGCCGAGCGTGCGGCAGTCCGGCGGGACGGCGTCCACCTCGGGCCGGGCCGGCACCGGACCGGACCGGCCGTCGAGCGCGTCCGCCACCTCGCCGACCGCGGCGACCAGCTGGCCGACCGCCACCGCGCCGGGCGGCTCGCAGCCGTGCGCCAGGCGGACGGCGCAGGCGGTCGCGGCGTCGGCGATCCGCTCGGCGCGCACGGCCACCTTCAGCCACTCCTCGCCCGGGTCCGCGAGCAGCTCCATCCGCACGGTCTCCGCCGACACCCGGGCCTGCGCGAGCGAGCGGTACGCCCGGCGGCGCAGCCGGTCGCGCCGGCCCGCCTCGGCGCCGGGTCCGGCCTCCGGGCCCGGCGGCCGGGTCAGGACGTCGTGGAGGTAGTGCTGCGTGTGGCGCAGGGCCTCCGCGCACCGGTGGCCGACCCGGGCACGGGTGTCGACCAGTCGCGGCAGGTGGCCGACCACCAGGACCACCGCGCAGGCGAGCGCCGTGTCCGCGAGCCGGGAGGCCGCGGCCTGGGTGTCACCGCCGAGCGAGACGAAGGCGAGGACGGTGAGCGTGACCACCCCGGTCTGCAGCGCGAAATGCCGCAGGGACGGCGCGATGAGCGCCCCGCAGACGGCGACCACCAGCACCGGCAGGCCGGGAACGGCGCCGGCCGCCGCGCTCCCGGTACCGGCGAAGAGAAGGACGCCCGCCGCCGTCCCCGCGAAGCGGTTGACGACCCGTGAGAAGAGCGGGCCGTAGTCGGGCTTGACCAGGAAGGCCGCCGTGGCGGGCAGCCAGTACCAGTGGTCGGCGTGGAGCAGGAGGGCGAGCGCCGTGGTGACCGCCACGCACGCGCCGACCCGCAGCCCGCACTCGCGCCCCGTCGGCCCCGCGGGGTGGATGCCCCGGCGGGGGCGGACGGGCACCGGCCGCACGCGCCGGGAAGCGGCCGGGGGCCCGGCGACATGACCGTGCCCGACGCCCTGCCCGGATCCAGGCTCGGCACCGTGCCCGGAACCAGGCCCAGCGCCTCGCGAGGGGTGGCCCTCCGGGCGGTGGTCGAAGGCGAGCCCGGCGGCCAGCACCGCGCGGTCGAAGGCGCTGCGGGCGGGGCTCTCGGGCAGTGGGACGGGCAGCCGGCCCGGCTGGATGTCGCCCCGGACGGCCTCGGCGAGACGGCGCGGACCGGCCAGCGCCCTGGCCGGCAGCGCCTCGCCCTCCCAGAGCAGGGCCACGCTCGCCTCGCAGAGCGCCGCGGCCGCGGCGAAGCGCTCGTCCAGCCGGAGCTCGTCGGGGCGGCGCCGGCCGGGGCGCCGCAGCAGCCGCTGGAGGCGCAGCGCCTCGTCGGCCCGGTCGAGCGCGACCGTGAGCCCCCGCCGTGCGCGCTCGGCCCCGGGCGTTCCGGCTGCCCGCAAGGCCTCGGCCAGGGCGTCGAACACCCCGGCCACGGCCTGCCGCTCGCCGTGCAGCGGGCGGAACTGCGCCGCCGGGCGCACCGCGAGGCGCAGCACCATGAACCAGGCGCCGCCGAGCAGGTACCAGCCCGCCCTCACCCAGGCGGGGCCCGCCATCGGCATTCCGCAGCCGAGGGCGGTCAGTACCAGCAGCTGTACGCCCGCCGCCGAGCAGACCGGCCCGGTGACGCTGACGGCGCCGCAGACCACACCCACCACCGCGAGCAGCGGTACCGCCCACCAACCCGGCGCCTGGCCGATCAGCAGGCCGGCGGCTCCGGCCAGGGCCGGCAGTCCGATCAGCACCGCCGCCGAACGCGCGGTGCCGGGGCGGTCGTTGATGCCGCCGAACATCGCGGCGAGCCCGGCGAGGACACCGGCCTGCGGCTGCCCGGCCACCACGGCGAGCGCGAGCAACGGCCCCATGCCGAGGGCGCCGCGCAGCACACCTCCCCAGGGGAACGGCCCGGGCTGCCGCCGCAGCGGGTGGAGCAGCCAGTCCGGCGGTCTGTTCTCTGGGCGGTGCACGTTCCCCCTCGGTCCTCGTGACGCTGTTCTTCCTCCGAACCGTAGGCGCTCTGCCTTTCCGGGCCGATTCCTGTAGGTAACGCTCCCGTTTCGTCCATCGATCCGAAGCCTGCCATGAGGCTCCTTCGGCCGGAGGAGCCGCCGCCGGCCGTGCCGCTCGGACTCCTCGGCACGGCGCCCGCGCAGAGCGCGCTCCTCCCGGCACCCGGCGGGACGAGACGATGGCGGGCACCACGGCGCTGCTCGGCGCGAAGGGCGCTAAGGGCGCTACGGGCACTACGGGCACTACGGGTGCGACGGCCCGGCCCCGCCGCGACGCGCTTCCGGCCGACGCGGTGGGTGCGAACCACCGGCCGTGGGCATACGAAGGCAAGGGAATCGAGGAGGGGTCTTTTTAACGCTCCGTCAGTTGGCTAGGCTTCCGCAGGTTTCGAAGACATGATCGACCGATGCCACTATGATCGGCGCGGCATCGTGTCAGGTACGCGCTCACGGGACGACTCCCCAGCGGCCGACGCAGCATCACCCCTCCTCGCACGTCCTTCCGATCGACATCCAAGGCGCCATGACTGCTCACCAGCAAGGCCTGATCAACCCTCCGCCCGTGGCCGGAGGACCGGCCCGGTGACGATCACCCGCAAACTCGCCGTACTCGCCACGGTGCCGCTGCTCGCGGTGGTGGCCTTCGCGGCGCTCGCGCTGCGCATCACCGCCGGACAGGTGTTCGGGGCCGCGCAGCTGCGATCGATGGTGGCCATCAGCGCCCAGGTCGGCGACCTGACGCACCAGCTCCAGCGGGAACGCACCTGCGCCGCAGCGCTGTTGACCGGCGAGGCGAATCCCGACCGGACCAACGCCTACCTGGCGCAGATGCAGGCCACCGACGCAAGCATCGCGCAGTACCGTCAGCTGCGGGGGCGCATGCACGCGGCCCGCGGCAACTCCGGCAGCCTCCTCCGCCAGGTGGACGACGACCTGGCGGGCCTGCCCGCGCTCCGCAAGCAGGTGGAGTCGAGCCCGGGTACCGTCCTGTCGGCGACCACCTTCCACTACCGGATCATCATCGCCGACCTGCTGGCCTACCGGGGCTCCGTCGCCGGGGCCGGGCGCGCCGGGGCCGATCTCGCAGGCCGGATCAACAGCGGGGTGACCCTGGCCCGGGCCCAGGAATCGGTGAGCCAGCAGGAGGTCGCGGTCCTCGCCTCGCAGGCTTCCGGCGTCCTCACCCCCGCCGCGCAACAGGCGATCACCGCCACCCGGACCGGATACACCGAGGCCGTCCTCGAGTTCCAGCGGATCGCCACCCCGGAGTGGCAGACCTGGCTGGACCGGTCGCTGACCGGTCCCGGCATCATCGCGGCGGGCCGGCTGGAGGACGCCGTCGCCCGCGCCACGCCGGGTCGGCCGCTACCGGTGGACGCGAGTTGGACGACGGTGATGGACGAGCGGACCGACCGGCTCCAGCAGGTCGAGCAGAAGGTCGATGCCTCGGTGCTCGTCAGCGTCACCGACTTCCGCAACACGCAACGCAAATGGGCCCTGAGCGAGGGCCTGGCGGTCCTGCTCGCGGTGGTCTCGGTGATCGTCCTCGCCCTCCGGCTGGGCCGGCCGATGATCCGCGAACTGCGTCGGCTGCGCGCCGCCGCGCACGCGGTCGCGCACGAGCGCCTCCCGGCGGCCGTCGCGGCACTGTCGACGGGCGGCGCACTCGGCGAGGCCACACCGGAGGAGTTCGCCGCCGCGGCGGGCGACGCGGTCGAGGTCCGCGGCCGCGACGAGATCGCCGCCGTCGGCGCCGCCTTCAACACCGTCAGCCGCGAAGCCGTGCGGATCGCCGCCGAGCAGGCGGCCATGCGCGACCGGATGGGCACCGTCTTCGTCGGCCTGGCCCGCCGGGCCGAACGGCTGACCGGCGCACTGGTCCAGGCACTCGACGCCGCCGAGCGTGACGAGCCCGACCCGGAACGGCTGGCCCGGCTCTTCGAACTCGACCACCTGGCCAGCAGGATGCGCCGCAACAACCACAGCCTGCTCGTCCTCGGTGGCGAGGCGACGGCCCGGGTGCGGTCGACGGACGCCCCGATCGAGGACGTCCTCCGGGCGGCGGCGGCCCAGACCGAGCGCTACACCCGGATCGACGTCGGGACCACGGACCAGGGCATCCTGGTCGAGGGTCGGGCGGTGGACCACCTGGTCCACCTCTTCGCCGAGCTGCTCGACAACGCCACCGCCTACTCCAAGCCCGGAACCCGGGTGACCGCCGAGGCCCGGCTGCTGACCGACCGGCTCGTGGTCCAGGTCTGTGACCGGGGCATCGGCCTGGGTGAGGACCGCTGGGACTCCGCCAACGAGAAGCTGGCCACACCCCCTCCGGTCGAGATCGCCGCCGTCCGCGCGATGGGGCTGACCGTGGTCGGCCACCTGGCGTCCTGGTACGGAATCCGGGTCGAACTGCGCCCGCGTCCGGGCGGCGGCACCATCGCCGAAGTCACCCTGCCGGACACGGTGTTCGGCACGGCCGGCGAAGCCGACCCGGCCCCCGACCCCGCGCCCGTCCAGGCCCCGGTCCCCACCGCGGCGCCGGAACCGGCCCCGGCCCCGGTCCCGCCGGCGGCGCCGGAACCGCCACCCGCCACCGCACCGGCACCGCCCGCGACGGAGTCGACGACCGCCGGCACCACCGGAAGCGGCCTGCCCAGGCGCAGGCGGCCCGCGGCCTCCACCACCGAGCCCGCCCCCGTCCACGCGACGACCCCGAGCGCCTCCGACTCCCCGCCGCCCGCCGCCCAGCCCTCGCACGGGCTGGCACACCGCGACCCCGGACAGGTGTCGGCCGCCATGGCCGCCTACGCCCGCGGCATCGGCGCCAGCCGCGCCGGACGGGGCGCCCCCAAGCCGCTTCTCTCCGATCCGAACCAGAAGGAAGACGCATGACCTCCCCCTCGACGCACGATCTCGACTGGCTGCTGAACGACTTCGCGGCCCGGGTACCGGAGATCACCCACGCGGTGGCGGTCTCCGCCGACGGGCTGCTGATCGCCGCTACCAAGGACGTCGACGCGGAGCACGCCGACCAGCTCGCCGCGATCGCGTCGGGGCTGGTCAGCCTGCTGGCCGGCGCCGGACGGCTGCTGAAGGCGGAACCGGTGATCAGCAACCTCACCGAACTGCAGGGCGGCTTCCTGTTCTCCATGGCGGTCAGCAGCGGCGCCTCGCTGCTGGTCCTGGCCTCGAAGGTCTGCGACATCGGCCAGGTCTCCTTCGAGATGGCCGAGCTGATCAACCAGGTCGGCCCGCAGCTCACCCCCGCGGCCCGCGCCAAACTGCTCGACACGCTCTCCTGACCACCATCAGTTCCGGCCTCTCACGCCTACTCCGGGAGCACACATGTCACCGATCCGCAGAAGCCGCACGGCGGGAGCCCTCCTCACCGCCCTGCTACTCGCCACCGGCTGCACCAGCGGCCACGGCGGCGGCGCGGCCGACGGCGGTCCGGGCACGGTGAAGATCGGCCTGCTGGCGTCGCTGTCCGGGACGTACAAGGCCGTCGGAACCGATCTGCGGGACGGCTTCCAGCTCTATCTGGACACCCACGGCGGCAGGCTCGGCGGGCACCCGGTCGACCTGGTGATCGCCGACGAGGGCGACGGTGCGCCGACCGCGCTCCCCGCCGCCACCAAGCTGGTCAAGCAGGACAAGGTCCTCGCCGTCACCGGTGTGGTCGGCGCGGGCTCGGTCGCCGCGATCTCCCCGTTGCTCACCGAGACCGGGATCCCCCTGGTGAGCTCCAACGGCCGCCCCGCCGTCAAGGAGGTCAGCCGGCAGTGGAGCACCAGCTTCATGTCCGACGAGCCGGGAGCCGCCATCGCCCAGTACGTGCACGACGTCGTCAACGGTCCGGTCTACGCGATCGGGCCCGACTACCAGGGCGGCTGGGACGAACTGCGCGGCTTCACCGACGCGTTCGCCAAGGCCGGCGGACAGCTCGCCGGCCCCGACGGCAAGGCGACCTTCACGCCGTTCCCCGGCACCACCGACTTCACCCCCTACCTCAACAAGATCAAGAACTCCAAGGCCAAGGCGGTGTACTGCTTCTACGCCGGCAGCGCAGCGGTCGACTTCGTCAAGCAGTACGCCCAGTCCGATCTGGCCGGCACCCCGTTGTACGCCGCCGGCTTCCTCACCGAGGGCGGCGTGCTGACCGCCCAGGGCGATGCCGCGAAGGGGATCCGCTCGGTGCTCAACTACGCCCCGGACCTGGACAACGCGGCCAACCGGGCGTTCGTCTCGGCCTGGCAGTCCAAGCACCAGTCCCCGCCCACCACGTACGCGATGGCCTCCTACGACGCCGCCTCCGTGCTCGACAAGGCGATCGGCGCGGCGGGGGACAAGGTCGACCCGAAGACGCTGAACACCGCGATCGCCGGCCTCGGCCAGATCGACAGCCCCCGCGGCACCTGGCAGTTCGGCAGCAACACCCACTCGCCGGTGCAGAAGTGGTACCTGCGCGAGGTCAGGAGCGACGGCCGCGCCCTGTCCAACCAGATGGTCCAGGACCTCGCCACCATCGGGAACTGACCGGGTTCCGGAGAGGGGGGCCGATGGGCCTGATCGACGCACATCTGGTGCCCGCGGTGGACGGCGTGGCCTACGGGCTGCTGCTGTACGTCGCGGCGGCCGGGCTCACGCTGGCGTTCGGGACCGGGGACGTCCTCAATCTCGCCCACGGCGCCCTCTACGCCGTCGGCGCGTACACCGCCGCCGCACTGTCGGACGGCTCGTGGCGCGGGATGCTGCTCGCGCTGGCCGCCGGCACCGCGGCGGCCGGCGCCGGCGGCGGGCTGCTCGCCGTGCTCACCGCACCGGTCCGCCGGCGCGGCCATCTCGCCCAGGCACTGCTCACCTTCGGTGTGGCGCTGGTCGGCGTCGATCTGCTCAGCACGGCCGCCGGGCCCGACGACCTCCCGGTCACCCTGCCGGCGGCCCTCGACGGCAGCGCCGACCTCGGCGGGCACCGCTACCCCGTCTACCGGCTGGCCTTCATCCTGGTGGCGGCGCTGATGGCGGCCACCGGGCAGCTCCTGCTCCGCCGCACCAGGGCCGGCGCGCTGCTCCGGGCCACGGTGGACGACCCCGCGATGGTCGCGGGCCTGGGCACCGACCCCCGCCTGGTCCACACCGCCGTGCTGGCGGGCGCCGGGGCCCTCGCGGGCCTCGCGGGCGTCCTCGGCGCCCCCATCATCGGCCCGGGCCCGCGCACGGCCGACACCGTCCTGCTGCTCTCGCTCATCGTGGTGGTGCTGGGCGGCCTGGGTTCGGTCCTGGGCGCTCTGGTGGCTGCCGTGGCGGTGGGCGAGGTACAGACCCTCGGCGTCGACCTGGTCCCGGACCTCGCCCCCTACCTCCTGTTCACGGCGATGGCCGCAGCCCTGGTCCTGCGCCGCGGCAGCACCGCCGGAGCGCGCGGATGACCGGGATCCGGGCGGTCGCGCGGGGGATCGTCCGGTCGGTCCGGTCGGCTGCGACGCCGTCGGGCGGCGGCGCGCGCACCGCGCGGCCCGCCTTCGGCCGGGCGGTGCGCGCGTGGCGTCCGCCGGACCGGTGGGGGCGCCTGCTCGGGACCCGGCCGCACCCGGACGATCCGGGCGAGGGTCCGGCCGGGACGGCCGGGACGGCTCGGGCGCGCCCCGGGGGCGGCGCCCGGCCCGCGGGCCGAGGGTCTGCCCTGCGTCCCGCAGGATGGGCGCTGCTGCTGACCGTGCTCGCGCTGTTCGGCGTTCCGGCGGTGGTCGACGAGTCGACGCTCGTCCTGCTCACCCCGATACCCGCGCTCGGCCTGGCTGCCGTCGGCATCACCGTGCTCACCGGCCGGGCCGGGCTGCCCACGCTCGGCCAGGCCGCGCCGTACGCGGTCGGCGCCTACACCACCGCCCTGCTGGGCCGCGCGGGCGTCGACGTCGGGCCGCTGCAGCTCGCCGCCGCCGTGTCGGCCGCCGCACTCTTCGCCCTGCTGACCGGGCCGGTCGTGGCCCGGGCCCGAGGCGTGACGGTACTGATGATCACACTGGCCCTCGGAGAGCTGACCGCCACCGCGGCGTCCCGCTGGAGCTCGGTCACCGGCGGCACCGACGGTCTGGCCGGCATACCGCCGGTGCGCGCGCTCTGGGGTACGGCACCACTGACCGACGACCAGGACGTCTACCGGTACGCGGTCGTCGTCGCCGCCTGCGCGATCACGGCGACGGCCGCGGCGCTGCGGTCGCCACTCGGACTCCTGCTCGCCGGGTGCCGCGACGACGAGGCGCGGATGCGGGCCAGCGGCCACCCGGTCACCCGCGTGTTCCTCGGTGCCCAGGTCTGGGCCGCCGCCCTGGCGGGAGCGGGCGGCCAGCTGCTCGTGACCGCCCAGCGGTACGTCTCCCCCGCCGACGTCGGCTTCACCACGTCCTCGCTGTGCCTGCTCGCGGCCGTCCTCGGCGGTGTGGCGTCACCGGTCGGTGCCCTCGCCGGCACCGCGCTGGTACTGATCACCCGGGACCAGCTCGCCGCCCATTGGCCGGGACACGGCCCGCTGCTGCTCGGCACGCTGTTCATCGCCTCCGTGTACCTGCTCCCCCGCGGGCTCGCGGGCGTCCGACTCCGCCGGCTCCCCCACGGCTCCCTGACGGCTCCTGCCTCCCGTGCCCCGGCCCGTCCCGCATCCCCGGAGGTCGGCCCGTGAACGCCCTGCTCGGCATCTCGGGGGTGACCCGCCGTTACGGCGCGCTGGTCGCCGTCGACCGGCTCGACCTGACGGTCGAACCCGGGGCGCGCCACGCCGTGATCGGGCCCAACGGCGCCGGAAAGTCCACCCTGCTCGGCCTGGTCGCCGGCACGGTCGTACCGTCGGCCGGCCGGATCCTGCTCGACGGGCGGGACATCACCGGCACCGACCCGGCCCGCCGGTCCCGCCTCGGCATCGCCCGCACCTTCCAACAGCCCGCCGTACTCGGCAGCCTGAGCGCCCTGGACAACGTGGCTCTCGCGGCCTGGCGGCACACCGGACTGCGCGGGCTCTGGCGTCCCCGCCGCTACCGTGAACTCGGACGCCGCTGCCACGAACAGCTCGACCAGGTCGGCATCGCGCACCTGGCCTCCCGCACCGCCTGCCACCTGTCCCACGGCCAGCAGCGGCTGGTGGAGATCGCGGCCGCCCTCGCCACCCGGCCCCGGATCCTGCTGCTGGACGAGCCGGCCGCCGGCCTGGCCGACGAGGACACCGACCGGCTGCTGACGGTCCTGCGCCAAGTGTCCACCGAGGTCGCCGTGCTGCTGATCGACCACGACCTCGCCTTCGTCAACGCCCTGGCCGACCGCGTCACCGTCCTGCACGAGGGCCGGTCGATCGCCGAGGGCACTCCGGAGCAGGTCGGCGCCGACCCCGCCGTCCGGGAGGCCTACCTCGACCCCCGGTCCGGGTGAGCGGGATGCTCGAAACACACTCCCTGCGGACCGGTTACCACGGGGGCACCGTCCTGCACGGCATCGATCTGACGGCCGACCGGTCCTCCGTGCACGCCGTACTCGGGCCCAACGGCGCCGGGAAGACGACCCTGCTGCACGCGCTGGCCGGCCTGGTCCCGGTGGGCTCGGGCCGGATCGAGCTCGCCGGGACCGACGTCACCCGCCTCCCCGCCCACCGCCGTGCTCGGGCCGGCATCGGCCTGGTCCCGCAGGGGCGCCGGGTCTTCGCGTCCCTGACCGTGGCCGAGCACCTCAAGGTGGCACACCGGCGGCGGCCGACCGCCTGGTCACCGGCCAGGGTCCTCGACCTGCTCCCCCGGCTCGGCGAGCGGCTGAACCAGCGCGCCGACCGCCTCTCCGGCGGCGAGCAGCAGATGCTCGCCATCGCCCGCGCCCTGCTCACCGGGCCCCGCGTCCTGCTGCTCGACGAACCCACCGAGGGCCTGGGCCCCGGCGTCGCGGCCGATGTCCTCACCCTGGCAGGGCGGTTGGCCGCCGACGGGCTGGCCGTCGTCCTCGCCTCCCCGCGTCCGGCCCAGGTGCTTCCCATCGCCGGCCGGGTCACGGTCCTCGCCGCCGGCCGGATCACGGCCGCACTGGACGGCGCCGCCGCGCGTCAGGACCCGGCCCGCATCCTCGCCGCCGTCTCCCTGCCCCGCCCGACACCACAGGAGTTGCCCTGATGCCGACCGACACGCGCTACGCCTTCGACAACCGGGCCGACGAGGCCGTGGACCAGTTGCAGGTGCTGGAGTCCTGCCTCGACCCGATCACCGCCTCCCACCTGGAGCGCCTAGGAGTCCCGGTCGGCGCCCACTGCTGGGAGGTCGGGGCCGGCGCCGGGTCGATCGCGCGGCTGCTCACCCGACTGGTCGGCCCCACCGGCTCCGTGACGGCCACCGATCTCGACCCGACGCGACTGGCCGGGTCCACCGGGAACCTCGTCGTCCGTCGCCACGACGTCCGGCACGAGCAGCCGCCCGGCGGCTCCTTCGACCTGGTCCACGCCCGCCTGCTCCTCCTCCACCTGCCCGAACGCCGCGAGGTGCTCGCCACCCTGGCCGGTGCCCTGCGGCCCGGCGGCCTCCTGCTCATCGAGGAGTTCGACCGCAGCCCGCTCTCCGTCCTCACCCCGGTCGATCCGTCCGAACGCGAGCTCTTCTCCCGGGTCATCGACACCGTCCTCGCTGTCCTGGGCGACCGGGGTGCCGACCTGGACTGGGGACGCCAGGTGCACGGCGCGATGACGGACCTCGGCCTGACCGACGTCCACACCACCGTCCGGGCCGAGAGCTGGTCCCACGACGGCGGCGCCCGCCTCCACGACATCAACTCCCGCCAGCTCCAGGAACCCCTGCTCGCCGCCGGTCTCACGCTCGACGAGCTGACCCGCTTCCGCGCGCTGGTCCGCAGGCCCGGGTTCGAGGCACTCTCCTACTCCCTGGTCTCGACCTCGGCCCGGCGGCCGGCGTGAGGAGGCGCCGTGCAACGCCCTCGTGCGGAACGGGGGTGCCGTCCGCTTCCGCGACGGGCTCGGCGCCGCACGCAAGGAGAAGCAGCACTACGGCCTCGCCGTCGAACCGTCCGGCGGTGGCATCCGATCGACGCCCTCGACAGGGCTCCGGCGCTATCCGGGGCAGAGGTTTCCACCGCAGGCCTTACGCCGTACGCCTTGTGGCGTGCGCCGTGCAATGACCGGTGGTGGAGGCGGCGGGCGGCCGCCGCACCGGGGCCGGTCGCACCGGTCGGCCGTCGTGCACCTAGGCTGACCTGCACGGATCCCCGCACGCGGCGGGGCGGCGGAGAGGGCGTCAGCATGCCGGAGCACGAGGACGGGCCGGCCGGGACCCAACGCCGGCACTGGCAGCAGACCTACCGCGAACACCCCGGCATGTACGGGCCCGGGCCGTCCGAGCCGGCCGTCCACGCCGCCGCGGCCTTCCGGTCCGCGGGTGCCCGCGAGGTGCTGGAGCTGGGGGCCGGACACGGCCGCGACGCGCTGTTCTTCGCCCGCGAGGGCTTCACCGTGCTGGCCACGGACTTCAGCCCGGTCGGCCTGGCACAGCTGCGCGCGGCCGCCGACGCCCAGGGCGTGGCCGGGGCCGTCACCACGGCGGTGCACGACGTGCGCGAGCCCCTGCCACTCCCGGACGCCTCGGTGGACGCGGTGTTCGCGCACATGCTGCTCTGCATGGCCCTGTCCACCGCGGAGATCCACGCCCTGGTCCGCGAGGTGCGCCGGGTCCTGCGGCCGGGCGGGGTCTTCGTCTACACCGTCCGGCACACCGGCGACGCGCACTACGGCGCCGGCACCGGGCACGGGGACGACATCTGGGAACACGGCGGCTTCGCCGTCCACTTCTTCCCCCGCGTCCTGGTCGACGCCCTCGCCGAGGGCTGGGAGCCGGCCGAGGTCCACCCCTTCGAGGAGGGCGGCCTCCCCCGCCGCCTGTGGCGCGTCACCCAGACGGTGCCCCGGTGAGCGCCGCCCCGCCCCGGGCCGACCTGGTGGTCGACGGCACCGGCCTGCTCTGCGTCCAACTGCTGCTGCGGCTGCGCACGCACATCGCCGACGCCCCGGCGGGCACGGTGGTGCACATCGTGACCACCGATCCTGCGGCGCCGCTGGACCTGCCCGCCTGGTGCCACCTGACCGGCCACCACTACCTCGGCCCCGTCCCCGCTCACCAGGGCCACCCCGCCGCACCGGGAGCTCCCGGTGCCCCCGAAGAGCCCGGTAACCAGGGTGACCACGGTGACTCCGGACACACGGAGGCGGAGGTGTACGCGCTCCGGCTGGCAGCGGCCGCCACGCCCACCCGTCCGGACCGCCCCTGGCACCCGCAGGCCCGCTGACGGCACGGCCCGCCCGTGCCCTCGCCGTACCCGGCACGGTCGCGGGCACCGGCACGAGCACCGGCACCGGCACCGGCACCGGCGGCAGCCCGGGGCCGATCATGCGCCCCGGCGGTGTTCAGGACCGAAGTTTTCGCGTTCGGGGCCGAAGTTTCCGCCAAAACGGGTCCGGGCCTGCTACAGTCGATTTAGTTGCAGTTGTGGTTCCCATGAACTTTGTGTGCGCCTGCTGATGTTCTGCAGGCGCATTTTTGTTTCCCGGTTTTTCCGGGCGGGTTCTCGCGGCGACTCGAAGTCCGCACAGTGCGGACTTCGGACAGCCTTTGAAGGAGACTGTTTTTTATGGCTAATGGCACCGTGAAGTGGTTCAACGCGGAAAAGGGCTTCGGCTTCATCGAGCAGGAGGGTGGCGGCCCGGACGTCTTCGCCCACTACTCGAACATCAACGCCCAGGGCTTCCGCGAGCTGCTTGAGGGCCAGAAGGTCGAGTTCGACGTCACCCAGGGCCAGAAGGGCCCGCAGGCCGAGAACATCCGCCCGCTGTAGTTCTTCCGCCACGGCATCCGCGTGGCAGTGAGGGGCCCGCACCGTGCACACGCGCGGTGCGGGCCCCTCCGTTTTTCCCCCGGCTTCTCCTCCCGGCTCCTGCTCGGATCCTCTTCCTCCCCGGCTACGGCGAAGGCCGGCCGGTGGCGGTGATCTCTGCAGCACTGGTCCACGGGCCCCGGTCGCCGGCCTCGCTGAGCGCCCGCAGGCGCAGGTACCGGCCCGGTCTGGCGGTGAAGCCGACCGTCTTGGCGCTCGCGGTGTCCGCGAAGGTGCCGGTGGCCACGGGGGTGCCCCAGGAGGCGGTGGAGTCCGAGACGTAGATCTCGTACCGGCCGATCCGGCCGTTGACGCCGCCGTCCTGCCGGGGCAGGTAGGTCATCGAGTCGACGTCGTACCGGGCACCGAGGTCGATCTGGATCTCGTGCGGCAGCGGGGCCGCACCGTTGCTCCAGCCGGTGTGCCAGATGGTGCCGCCGTTGCCGTCGAAGGCGTTGGCGGCGGAGCCGTTCTCGCCGGCGCTCTCCTGGCTGTCGGCGTACGCCAGCTTCCAGCCGGCCTGCGCGATCGGGCCGCTCGCCGCCACCGGGGTGCCGGTGGGCACGGTGATGCCGGCGGCGATAACGGTGAACGCGCCGGCGGCACCGCCGGTCTTGATCCAGAGCACCCCCGCCCGGTCCGCCGGGTCGAAGTACCAGCCGGTGCTCGCGGCGTCGTACGCGGCCTTGCTGCCCAGTGCGGTGAGCGTGCCGGCGCCGACCTTGACGGACGTGGGCGCCCCGGCGGTGTGGACGGTGAACTCGTAGCCGCGCGAGGCGGGTTTGCCGGTGTAGCTGCCGGTGGCGGCGCCGACCGCGAGGGTGACGTCGCCGGTGCCGGAGGCCGGTGCGGTGACGTCGACCTGCTGGCGGGCGAAGGCCCCGGACTGGTAGGCGCGGGTGGTGCCGTCGTCCTCGTAGAGGTTGAACGAGGAGTTTCCGCGCGGGTAGACGTCGTAGGTGAGCGTGGAGACGGGCTTCTCGCCGGTGTAGTTCATCTGCGGCCACATCGGCACGACGCCGCCCGCCTTGACGAACAGCGGGAGGGTGTCGAGCGGCGCGGAGTATCCGTTGAGCCAGCCCGGGCCGTTGTAGACCTTTCCGGTCCAGTAGTCGGTCCAGCTGCCGGCGGGCAGGTAGACGCCGTCCCTGGTCGAGGTGTCGGAGACGACCGGGGCGACCAGGAAGGAGTCCCCGGCCATGAACTGACCGCTCGTCAGGTTCCCGCGCGCGACCGGGTCGTCCGGGTACTCCAGCACCATCGCGCGGGTGGAGGGCACGCCGGTGTCGTTGGCGACCTTGCTCATCGTGTAGAGGTACGGCATCAGCCGCATCTTCAGCTGGAGGTACTTGCGGTTGATCGACGCGTACGGTTCGGCGAACCGCCAGGGCTGCTTGTCCTCGTAGCCCGCCGACGGGTTGGCGGCGCCCCAGCCGGACATGGTCATGAACGCCGGGGTGAAGGCCTTCCACTGGAGGTCGCGGGCGTAGGTCTGCGGGCTGCCGCCGTAGATGCCGTCGACGTCGCCGGAGGCGTAGTTGAGGGCGGACAGGCCCGCGCCGGTGATCGCGGGGACGTGCCAGCGCATGGCGTCCCAGGTGCCGCTGGTGTCGCCGGTCCAGACGACGGCGTTGCGCTGGGTGCCGGCCCAGCCGTCGACCGTCCAGACGAAGCGCCGCGCGTCGGCGTTGTCCTCGATGCCGGCGACCGCCTGGTTGACGCCGGTGAACGCGCTCTTGTAGCCGCCGCCGATCCATGCCACGTCGGTCTTGACGGCACGCGAACCGGCCGTCCCGACCTCCCAGTTGATGTCGGCCAGTCCGGTGGAGGTCCACAGGCCGGTGTTGAAGCCCTTGGCCTTGAGGCCGGCGGCGGTGGCCGGCAGGTCGGTGTACCCGCAGCCGTAGCCGTCGTTCGGCAGGAACCAGCCGGACGGCATGTCGGCGGCCCTGGCGTCGGCGGCGTAGCCGAGCACGTCGGGCGTGGTCTGGTGGCGCAGCCGGTCGTGGTCGCCGGTGTAGGAGGGGTTGGACGCGTTGAAGCAGTCGGCGTTGCCGAGCTCGAGTCCCCAGACGGGCGCGAGGAAGGGCTTGCCCGTGACGTCGGTGTAGCCGTTCAGCACGTCCTTGAGCGAGTTGCCGGCGAAGTACCAGGCGTCGAAGCGGCTCTCGTCGTGGGTGAGCGAGGTCGGCGCGCCGAAGGCGTAGGAGCCGGGCGCCCAGGTGTTGCGCATCACTCCGTACCCGTTGGTGGACATGTAGAACGGCGCGGGGCTGGCGTTGCTGTTCTCGGTCCACCGGTTGGTGACGGAGATCGGGACGGTCTTGTCGCGCAGGGCCCACTCCCCGAGCCGCAGGCCGGTGCCGTAGAACTGCTCGTCGGCGCCGCGGGTGAGGTACTGGGTCGTCTGCGAGCCGGTCCAGCTGGTGGGCTTGGACTCCGCCCAGACCAGGGTGGTGTCGTCGGCCTTGTAGAGGGCGAAGGTGAGCGGCGACTTGTTGATCCGCAGGCTGATCGCCGGGGTGCCGATCCGGTAGTACGCGCCGGCGTCGGTCAGGGTGGCGCCGACGGTTCCGAAGCCGGTCCTGACGGCGAGGTCGGTCCCGGCCGGGTCGTTGCCGAACGTGCCGTCCGGGGAGAGCCAGATCCGGAAGATGTCGGCCCTGGCGACGGTGACCCGGGCTGCCGCCCTACCCGAGGTGGTGACGGTGAAGGTGTCGCCGGAGCGGCTGACGCCGGTGACCTTGCCCGCGGTCACGGCGCGCGCGGTGGCCGCGGGACCGAGCACGGCGAACAGCGAGGCGACGAGCAACAGGGCCGCGAGCGCCGCGGCCGGTCTGGCGCCGGGGCTGCCGGGCCTCGGCAGGACGGTGGTGGGGACGGAACGCATCTGTGGGCCCTCCTTGGAGGAAGCGAGCATCCGCGTGCTTACTTGTGCTCGAACATGGCCAGAGTGGCGCTACTTTCAGCATCAGTCAACAGGTACAAGTCAAAATGTGACAGCGGCAGATGGTGCATTACGGACGCCCGGCCCGCTGCGGTGGCGCCACCGCAGCCCCGCCCAACCCGGGTGAGCCGAAAAAGCGATGACAGAGCGTCATATCAGAGGCGGAGCGCGGGCTGGAGCGGCCGGGCGGCCCCGGGTCGAAGCACAACGGTCCGATAACAGCACCTGGACCGGTCGGCCCGCCTCGTGAATACTTCGGCGACACAGCAGCTTTCGGATCTGCTCGAAATAAGCGATCTTCAAGCATCGATGAGCACGAGCGCGCCGGGCAGCAGCCTCCCCCGCGGGGCCGCTCGCACGACGACCGGTCCGAGGACTGCTTCCGGCTCTGAAATCCCAGCGGTGGACCCGGCCAGGGCGCGGGTCCGACGGTACGAAGGCGGTAACTGCGGTGAACGGACGTGTACTCGGTCTCCCGGTGGTGTGTGCGGTCACCGCGCTCGCCCTCACGGCGTGCGGCAGCAGTGGTGACGGCACCTCGGCGGACGGGAACGTGACCCTCAAGCTGGTCGCCGCCGACTACGGCGACAAGGAGTCCAACAGCTCGAAGGCCTACTGGAACGACGTCGCCTCCGCGTTCACCGCGGCCAACCCGGCCATCAAGGTCGATGTCCAGGTGGTGAACTGGAACGACATCGACAAGCAGGTCAAGACGATGATCCAGAGCGGCAACATTCCGGACGTCCTGCAGACCGGCGGCTACGCCGACAAGGTCGCCGACGACCTCCTCTACAAGGCCGAGGACGTGCTGTCGAGCGGCACCCGGGCCGACTTCATCGACTCCTTCGCCGAGGCCGGACAGGTCAGGGGCGTCCAGTACGGCATCCCGTTCGTCTCCTCCGCCCGCGCCTTCTTCTACAACAAGACGGTCTTCGCCCAGGCCGGGATCGCCGAGCCGCCGAAGACCTGGGCCGAGCTGCGCGCCGACGCCGAGCTGATCAAGGCCAAGGTGCCCGGCGTCACCCCGTACGCGCTGCCGCTCGGCCCCGAGGAGGCCCAGGGCGAGAGCATGATGTGGGAGCTCGGCAACGGCGGCGGCCCCACCGACAAGGCGGGCGGCTACACCCTCAACAGCCAGGCCAACATCGACACCTTCGGCTGGCTGAAGGCCAACCTCCTGGACCCCGGCCTGACGTACGCCAACCCCGCGACCACCGACCGCAAGACCGCCTTCGCCGACTTCGCCGCGGGCAAGGCCGGCATGGTCAACGGCCACCCCTCGCTGATCCAGATGTCGAAGGACGGGAAGGTCGAGTACGGGGTCGCACCGATCCCCGGCAAGGCCGGCCCGCTCAAGTCCACCCTCGGCGTCGCGGACTGGACGATGGCGTTCAAGAAGAACGGCCACCGGGACCAGATCAAGAAGTTCCTCGACTTCGTGTACTCCAAGGAGAACACGCTGAAGTTCGACGAGACCTACAACCTGATGCCGGTCACCCAGGACACCCTGCGCGAGATGACCTCCAGCGGCAAGCACAAGGACCTCGAACCCTTCTTCGCCCTCCTGCCGCAGGCCTCCTTCTACCCGCTCGGCGACACCAGCTGGGACGCCGTCTCCGCCGAGATCAAGAAGAGCATCGGCACCGCCGTCACCGGCGACCCGGCCAAGGTCCTCGGCGACCTGCAGAAGAAGTCCCAGGACGCGGTGTCGAACAAGTAGCCGCGCCCGCCCCGGCGCCGACCCCCACCGGCGCCGGGGCACCGGCACGCTGCACCGCGCACGCCGTCGTGCGCACTGCGCTTGCCGCATCCCGCTCCTGCTGCACTCCGCACCACGCCCGTGCACGCCGCCCCGTGCACCAAGCACCACGCCCGATGCACACCGCACACCGCACGCACCCGCCCGGAAGGCACCACCCGTGTCCCTTGACTCCGCCGCCCCAAAGGCCGCCGGCCGGCCCGGCCGGGCATCACCGGCACGCTCCGGCCCCGGCCGGCTCGGACCGCTGCCCTGGATCGCCCCGGCCGTCCTGCTGATCCTGTCCGTGGTCCTGTGGCCCGTCTACGAGATGGTCCGCACGTCGTTCCTGCGGATCAGCACCAGCGGCTTCGTCCGCGGCTCCGCCGGACTCGACAAGTACCGCAAGCTCTTCGGCGAGGCCGACCTCGGCCACGTCCTGGTCCGCACGGTGATCTGGACGGTCGCCGTCGTCGGCCTCACGATGCTGCTGTCGCTGGCCCTCGCCCAGCTGTTCAACCAGCAGTTCCCCGGCCGCCGGCTCACCCGCTGGGCCCTGATCGCCCCCTGGGCCGCATCCGTCCTGATGACCGCCATCGGCTTCAAGTGGATGCTCAACCGGACCGCCGGCGTGCTCAACACCGCGATGACCGACCTCGGACTGATCGACGGCCCCCGGGACTGGCTCGGCAACCCCTCGACCGCCTGGCCCTGGATGATGTTCGTCGCCGTCTTCGTCTCCCTCCCGTTCACCACCTACACCCTGCTCGCCGGGCTGCAGACCGTCCCCGGCGAGGTGTACGAGGCGGCCAGGGTGGACGGCTCCGGCACCTGGCAGACCTACCTGAGGATCACCCTGCCGCTGCTGCGCCCGGCCTTCCTGGTCGGGGTCGTGATCAACCTGATCAACGTCTTCAACTCCTTCCCCGTCATCTGGGGCATGACCCAGGGCGGCCCGGACAGCGCCACGGCCACCACCACCGTGTTCATGTACCAGCTGAAGAACATCGACATCGGCGAGTCGGCGGCCATGTCCGTGGTCAACTTCGCCCTGGTCGTGCTGATGGTGCTGGTCTTCCTCAAGGTCAGCCGCTGGAACGAGGAGGAGAGCTGATGGCCCGGCAGACCCTGCTCGCCCCGCGCCCCGCCCTCGGCACCCCGCGCCCCGCCCTTCCGGCCGGCCGCACCGGCGGGCGCCGGATCCGGCCGCGCACCCTGGTCGTCGCGGCCGTGGCGTGGCTGCTGGCGGCGCTCTTCCTGCTCCCCTACCTGGAGATGGCCGTCACCGCGCTGCGCCCGGCGGACGAGCTGCGCGACGCCACCTACCTGCCGACCCACTTCGCCTGGTCCAACTTCGTCGACGTCTGGCGGGACTCGACCCTCGGCGGGAACCTCCGGGTGACCCTGCTGGTCGCCGGCGGTTCCACCCTGCTCGCGCTGCTGGTCGCCCTGCCCGCCGCGTACTACACGGCCCGGATCAGGTACCGCGGCCGCAGGCTCTTCCTGCTTCTCGTCCTGGTCACCCAGATGTTCCAGCCGACCTCGCTGCTGGTCGGCCTCTACCGGGAGTTCTACCAGCTCGGCATGCTCAACTCGGTCTGGACGCTGATCCTCTGCAACGCCGCCTTCAACCTGGCCTTCGCGATCTGGATCCTCACCGCCTACATCGGCTCCATCCCGGTCGAACTGGAGGAGGCCGCCATGATCGACGGCCTCGGGCGGCTCGGGGCGCTGCGCCGCGTCACCGTGCCGCTGGCGATGCCCGGGATCGTCACCGCGGTGATCTTCACCTTCATCTCGGCCTGGAACGAGTTCGTGATGGGCCTGACCCTGTCGACCGTGCCCGACAGCCAGCCGCTGACCGTCGGCATCAACAGCTTCATCGGCAACTACACCGTCCAGTGGAACTACCTCTTCGCCGGCTCGGTCGTCGCCATCGTGCCGGTCGTCGTGCTGTTCGCCTTCATCGAGCGTCAGGTGGTCTCCGGTCTCACCGCCGGATCCGTCAAGTAGCCACCCCCCACCCCTGCATCCGGTGCGGCCGCCGGTCGGGGCGCCCCGGCGCCCCGACCACGGGCGACCGCGGCCACGGACGACGATCCCGATCATGGACGAGCGACCCCGGCCACGGACGGGCCACCCCGGCCACCGGCGGGCGACCGCGCACTCGGGCGGGCGACCGCGAGGACTTTGTTGACATGTACAGACAGTAACGGTGAACGCCGCTCCGGGATCCCGCCTTCCAAGCAGTTTCGAGCACCCAGTGAACACATCCCTGCTCAGTCGACTGGAGATCGCACCATGCGCCTGCTTCGACACCACCTCCGCCGGGCCGCCCTCGCCGCAGCCGTGACGAGCGTCGCCGCCCTGACCGGGCCCACCGTCCCCGCCGGGGCCGCCACCCCCGGCTCCGCCGTGCTCGACACGGACCACCAGAGCACCACCTGGCAGAGCCCCCGCTACGCGAAGGGGACGCTCGGCGGCGCCGGCGACTGCCCGCCCGCCGCACAGGACCCGGGCGGCGCGGTCTGCGACCGCTTCGACCTGACCGTCAACGTGCCGGCCGGGTACTGGGACGACAACCCGGAGGGCGGCGTCCCGCTCTCCATCCAGTGGCAGACCCCCACCGACGACTTCGACCTCTACGTCTACGACGCCGACGGCAAGGAGGTCGCCCAGAGTGCCGGCACCGCCGACCCCGAGGCGACGGTCATCCCCCAGGCCTCGGGCACCTACCACGTCCTGGTCGTCCCCTACGACGTGCACGACAACTCCTACACGGGCCGGGCCTACCTGCCGCAGACCGCCGACGCGGGTGACCTCACCTCCTTCGGCGGCTCCCAGGGCAGTTACGACATCTCCGCGGGCACCCTGAAGGCCAAGGTCGACTTCCTGGCCGACGACCAACTGCGCCTGCGGGCCGCCCCGGACGGCGTCCTCACCGAGCCGGCCGGCAGCACCATCATCCGCCGGCAGCCCGAACTCCGGCGCGACACCAGCACGTTCGACGCCGGGACCTACTACGGCATCCGCTCGGGCGCCCTGGTCCTGCGGGTCTACAAACACCCCCTGCGCTTCGGCCTCTACCGGGCCGACGACCGCACCGCCCTCTGGCAGGAGGACGCCCCGCTGCGCTGGAGCACCAGCGGACTGCGGCAGAGCCTCCAACGCGGCGCCGACGAGCAGTTCTTCGGCGGCGGCGAACAGAACGGCTCCTTCTCGCACCGCGACCAGACCGTCCACGTCGCCAACAGCACCAACTGGAACGAGGGCGGCTACAACAACTCCCAGCCGTTCTACGTCTCCAGCGCCGGCTACGGGGTCTTCCGCAACACCTTCGCGCCGGGGATCTACGACTTCGGCTCGCCGGTCCGCACCGGGCAGCAGGAACGACGGCTCGACGCCTACTACTTCACCGGCGACGTGAAGTCGGTCATCGGCAAGTACACCGCCCTGGTCGGCAAGCCCTTCATGCCACCCGTCTACGGCCTCGAACCGGGCGACTCCGACTGCTACCTGCACAACGCCAACCGCGGCGAACGGCACACCACGGACGCGGTCAAGATCGCCGACGGCTACGTGCAGAACCAGATGCCGCTGGGCTGGATGCTGGTCAACGACGGCTACGGCTGCGGCTACGAGGACCTCGCCAAGACCGGCGACGGCCTGCGCAAGGACCACGCCCAGCTCGGCCTCTGGACGCAGAACGGCCTGCCCAACCAGGCCGAGGAGGTCAAGGCCGGGGTCCGGGTGCGCAAGCTCGACGTGGCGTGGGTCGGCAACGGGTACGACTTCGCCCTCAACGCCTGCGACCAGGCCAAGGCCGGCATCGAGGACAACAGCGACTCCCGCGGCTTCGTCTGGCTCCCCGTCTCCTGGGCCGGCGCGCAGCGCTGCGGCGTGCTCTGGAGCGGAGACCAGAGCCTCTCCTGGGACTACATCCGCTGGCAGATCCCCACCTACGCCGGAGCGACCATGTCCGGCATCGCGTACAACACCGGCGACGTCGGCTCCATCTTCCGGCGCGACCCCAAGATGTACACCCGCGACCTGCAGTGGAAGGCCTTCCTCCCCGCGATCATGACCATGGACGGCTGGGCGAAGGACCTCACCGGCAAGGAGCAGCGCGACCAGCAGCCCTGGCTGGACGGCGAGCCCTACACCTCGGTCAACCGCAAGTACCTGCAGCTGAAGGAACGGCTGCTGCCGTACATGTACACGCTGTCGGCGGAGGCCACCCGGACCGGCATCGGCGCGGTGCGCCCGCTCGCCCTGGAGTACCCGGACGACCCGGCCGCCCTCGGGCCGGACGCGAAGTACGAGTTCCTCGCCGGACCTGACTTCCTCGTCGCCCCCGTGTACTCCGACACCTCGGTACGGGACGGCATCTACCTGCCCAAGGGCACCTGGACCGACTACTGGACCGGGCGCACCTACCAGGGCCCGACCACCCTCAACGGGTACGCGGCCCCGCTCGACACCCTGCCGCTCTTCGTCAAGGGCGGCTCGATCGTGCCGATGTGGCCCAAGGGCACGCTGTCCTGGCAGAACCGGGACCGCACCGAGCTCGACTACGACATCTACCCGCAGGGCGACTCGTCCTACACCCTCTACGAGGACGACGGCACCACCCGGCAGTTCACCCAGGGCGCCTCCGCCACCCAGCGGGTCGACGTCCACGCGAACCGCGCCGTCACCACGATCAAGGTCGGTGCCAGCGTGGGCGGTTACGCCGACAAGCCGGCGAGCCGCGGCTACCGCCTCACCGTCCACGGCCAGCCCGCCCCGCGCCAGGTCGTCACCGCGGGCGGCCCGCTCCCCCGCCTGGCCTCGGCCGCCGCACTCGACTCGGCCGGCTCCGGCTGGTTCCACGACCCCGCGACCGGCGTCACGGAGATCAGGACCCCGTCCGTCTCCACCGACCACGCCTTCTCGGTCGAGCTCATCCACGGCGGTCACTGACGCAACGGCCCCGGCCCCGGGCCGGTGTGCGCACCGGCCCGGCAGGGCTGCCCGACCTCAGGCAGGGAGATGACTGGAGTGCGCACACGCCCGGAGAGATGATGGAGGTGATGCTGTTCGCGACCAAATCCCCTCCCGGGAGAGCGGAGGCGAATAATGTCGGACAGTAAGCCTGAAATTCTCCTTATCCACCCCGACCCACATTTCCGGCGCGACCTAGCCAAACAAATCGAATCCTGGTGCGTCGGCGCCTTCGGTGTGGTCACCGCCGCCAACGCAGGCGATGCGATGGCGGCCATGAACGACATGCCCAAGGGGAGCCTTGAGCTGGTCATCTCGGCCCGGATCGAGCACCTGGACCTGATCATGGCGAAGCGGGGTTGGGCAGCCCTCGCGATGATGTCGAACGAAGTTCCTGACACGGCCGAGGTCTTCACATTACCCCTGCCCCCGTCAAGGGAAGATCTGGAGGATCTCTTCGCGTGCTGGGGATCGGCCCGCAGGTCCGAGGCATTTGCCGTACCTCGCGCTGTAACGGTGCATCGCGGAACGGCGAGCACTGCCCAGATACGGGCGCTCAAGCGCTTGTTCTTCCTGAATGCGATCACCTGCAAGTGGGAGGCTGACGGCGGAGAGGAACTCGCGGTGATGGTCGACGGCCGAACCGTCCGACCATCACCGGCCTCGATCCTCGATGCGCTGGGCCGGATTCCCAAAGTCGACAGGCCGCCGGACTTCCCTTATGACCTCGTCATTGTCGGGGCGGGGCCTTCAGGCCTTTCAGCGGCGGTCTGTGCAGGAGCAGCGGGATTCTCTACGCTGGTGATCGAGAACGACAGCCCGGGCGGAAAGGCCGCCACGTCAATAAATCCAATCAAAAACTATCTAGGATTTCCGGACGGAATCAGCGGAGTGACCTTGTCGCAGCTCGCCGTCCAGCACGCATTGCAGTCCCCTCTCGTGGACCTGAGACCGGGCATCAGAGCCACGTCCCTGCAAGTCGGGAATCCACGCATCGACGTTCACGTCGAGACGGAAGAAGGCACCTCATACGCGGTGTCCGCCGCAACTGTGCTCCTGGCCGGGGGACAGGATCCCCGGCGCCTGGAAATAATGAACCACGAGGGTCTTATCGGGCGGGGGCTGCACTACGGGGCACTCAAATGCGATCAACTGGAGGAGGGGGGACGGCGGGTCGCGGTCATCGGGGGCGGAGACTCGGCCGGACAGGCTGCGCTTCTCTTCGAATCGGGCGGGAGCGACGTCACGATACTGTCCCGGGGCGAACTGTCGGACAAGATGTCCGCCGACCTGAGGGCAGATGTCATTCAAGAAGTCGGGGACATTCACGAAAAGTGCGACGTGATCTGCCTCGAAGCCGACAAGGACACGGGGGCGCTCACGGAAATCTACACGTGGGACGAAAGACACGGACTCGAACGATTCAAGGTCGATTCCTGCTACGTGATGATCGGCGGCGTCCCGTGCACGGCATGGCTACGGCCGAGCGGTGTCAAAATGAAGTCCGACTACGTCATCACCGACGCGCGGCTCAGAGGTGGGCGTGGCCGCGACACGCTCATGTTCGCCACCAATCGCCCCGGGGTCTTCGCCGTAGGCGATATTCGGATCGGTTCCGCGCGGAGGGTCGGGCAGGCGGTCGGTCAGGGCGTCGCCGCGGTGGCCTCCATCGAGAAGTACGTGAGGAGAAATCCGGCCGTACTGGAAGGCGGGCAGAGTCCGGCAGCGGACATGGCCCGCATACGTTCGATCTCCGGTACCAACTGAGCCGTGTGCGGCCGGCAGTCCGGGGGCGGGCTGCCGGCCGTGCGTCGTCGCTCTGGGCCCCGGGGCCCGGTGGCCGTCAGCGCCGCAGGTGGGTGGCCAGCAGCTCGACCACCGCGGCGCGCTGGTCGGCCAGGTAGAAGTGGCCGCCGGGGAAGACGCGCAGGTCGAAGGCGCCGGTGGTGTGGCGCTCCCAGTCGCGGGCCTGCGCGGACGAGACACGTGCGTCCTCGTCGCCGATCAGGGCCGTGATCGGCGACGACACGACGGCGTCCGGCGCACACAGGTACGTCTCGACGGCGGTGTAGTCGCTGCGCACCGACGGCAGAATGAGCTCTCGCAACTCCGGTTCGGCAAGCACCTGTTCGTCGGTGCCACCGAGCCGGGCCAGCTCGGCGAGCAGCTCGTCGTCGGGGAGCAGGTGGTAGGAGGTGTCGCGCGGAAGGGAGGGTGCGCGGCCGCCGGAGGCGAACAGGTGCGCCGGAACGCCGCGGCCTTCCGCCTCGAACCGGCGGGCCACCTCGAAACAGACGGCCGAACCCATGCTGTGGCCGAAGAAGGTCAGCGGCCGGTCGGCCCAGGGCTGCAGGGCCTCGTGGATGCGGTCCGCGAGCCCGCCGATCGAGTCGATCGTCGGCTCGCCGAACCGGTTCTGCCGCCCGGGGTACTGCACGACGAGCACGTCCGCGTACGGCGACAGGGCCGCGGAGTAGTCGAGGTAGTAGCTCGCCGAGCCGCCCGCGTGCGGAAAGAGGACGAGCCGTGCAGGCGCCGCGCCGACGGGGTGGAAGCGGCGGAACCAGGGGCTCTCGGTGACGGTGTTGCTGCCGGCCATGCGGGGCGACCTCTCTGAGTACGGGTCAACTGTTGATCTGCTCCTCCAGTGTCCCAGGCCCCCTGGTTCACCGGCGCCCCGCCGCACACGCGCGTGATCCTCCTGCCGGGCCCGTCCGACGGGTCCCGTCGGCCCCGCGGGTTGCCCGTCGCGCGCACCAGTTCGGCGAAGGTGCCGATCACGGCCCGGGCGAACGGCCGCTCCTCCAGCCGGTCTGCGAACAGCGACGCGTAGAGCTCGACGGCCCCGTCGTAGGCCGCCCTGGTCTCGTCCCGATGATCCGCCACAGGAAGGACTCCAAGGCCGGTCCGACCCTTGAGACGGTGGCGGGTCGGGGCGGGGTGACGGGCGCGGCGTCGGAGCGGGCGGGCTCGTCCCGGCCTTCCTGGTCCTCCGGCTCCGCACCCGCCGGGTGGTCACATGTCGAACGATTCCTCGTCCTGTGCGTCCTCGTCCGGTTCCTCGTCGTGCTGGTACTCGTCCGGTTCGGTGACCCAGCCCGCCGCGAAGACCAGCCGGGAGGTGCGGTGGACGGCAAGGAAGCCGAACGGCCGGTCGAAGTGGGCCTGCACCTGCCGGACCACGTACGGCGGGCGGGTGGGCGCCGAACCGGCCGCCGAGCCGATCGCCGTCACGGCGGCCGCCCGGAACCCGCGCTCGCCGAAGGTGGCGGTCGCGGTCTGCCGGGCGCTGTCCACGAACAGCCAGGGGGCGTCCACGACTCCGGGGAGCCGGTTCTCCGTCCGGGTTCCGGTGGCCGCCGTGGTCAGGCCGAAGAGTCCGGAGCGTGCCAGCAGGTCGTGGTCGGCCTGGACGGTGAACTCGGCGAGCATCACGTGCAGCTCCGGTTCCGGGGTGTAGGACCGGGACCAGCCGATGCTCAGCCCCGGGCCCGGCGATCCCACGGGCAGCCGGTCCGCCGTGACCCGTGGGTGACGGTGGGACAGGATGCCGATGCCGGCGGCGAGCACCTGGCCGGGCGCCGCATCCGGCTCGCCGAGCAGCAGGTGGACGTCGATGTCACCGCGGCCGAGCACCCGCACCTCGGTCACCGGGCCGGCCGGGGTGTCGGCCACGGCCGCCCGGTCGAGCAGGTGCATCCAGCGGCCCAGGGCCTGGACCGGCCGCCCCGCCCACGGTCCGGAGTCCAGCTCGGGCCAGTACCGCGAGAACGGCTGGATCCAGTCGGTCTGCACGGTGAGGGCGCTCGCCAGCACCAGGACGGTGTCCTCGGTGACGGCGACGGGCATCCGGTCGATCAGTCCGCCGGTGGCCCGGGCCGCCCAGGCGTCGAGCACCTTGCGGTCCCGTCCGTCGTCGCCGGTCAGGCCGCCGTGCACGTCCGCCGGCAGCCCGGCCAGCCAGTCCGGCCGGGGCGGGAAGCGCTCGGTCGTCCAGAGACCCAGCGCCGCGGAGACGCCGGGAAGGCCGCGCAGCGTGCCGAGCAACGCACGGGCCTGCTCGGCGGCCGCGTCGGCCCGCATGCCGAGGGCCTCCTCCAGCTCGGCGCGGACGGCCGGGCTCGCGCCGGGCGCGAGCAATCCGAGGAGCGGCCAGATGCCGGCCGGCATCAGGACCGTCCCGTGCTCCCCCGTCGCCGCCTGCTCGGCCCACCGTGCACCCAGCGCGTTCACCGCCCGCACCGCCGCCGCGCTGCCCATCCGCTCCCCCTCGCCAGCGCGTCCGTCTCGCCCCGGAACCGCGACCGCCTCGTGTCCTCGCCGCGTCCGCCTCGCGGTCGCCGCAGGGGCGAGCGTAGGCGACCGCGCCCGGCGGGGCGAACGGATATTGACGGACGGTTCGGTGCGCCCCCCGCCTGCTCCCGTGCGCGGACCGGACCGGTAGCCTCCGCAGCATGGCGCTCCACGACCTCCGGCCACTGACCGCCGCCGTCGCACACGATCTTCAGCAGAAGCTCGCGCAGCGACTGCGGGGCGCCGGTGGCGACGCGGCGTTCCGGATCGCGCCGGGCCTCAGCGACCGTGAACCGGACGCCGTCGAGCTCCGGTTCGGGATCCGGCTGGCGGCCGACCACCGGACCTTCCTCGGTGCCGGCCTGCCACTCGGGCCCGGCTGGCCGGACTGGCGCGACGGGGACGAGGCCCAGCTGCGCGGGTGGCTCGCCGGACCGGCGGAGGGCGTGCTCTTCGACGTCCGCCACAACCGGTTCTGGTACCCGGCATGGGGCCCGCGCCCCGAGGACCGGGCCGAGGCCGAGGCGGTCGCGGAACGGGGGCTGGCGGCCCTGCCGCGGCTCGTGCCGGTCTACGCCTCACGGCGCGGATCGTCGAGGCGGCCCGGGAGCTGCTCGCCGGTCCGTGGCCGCCAGCAGGCTGAGTGGTCGGCGCTGGAAGTCCTTCGGGGGGTTGACGTGAGGGTCCGAGCTCTGCTGAGCCGTGCTCGGATCGGTCATGCGTCCAGTTGTGCACGGATGAGCGTGTCGAGTCGTTGCCATGCCGGGGACGAGGCGTTGACTGTGCCTTGGATCAGGGCGGGGATCTCGGAGGCTGCATCCAGCTCGGGCAGTTCGTCGGGTCCGTAGCGTTCCCGGGTCGCCTTGGCGATCCTGCGGGCGAGGCCGTCGACGCGGGGATCGTCGGCGTCGAGGTCGTGCGCGCGGTCGTAGTCGAGGAAGAGCTGCCGCAGCGCCGGATCGGCCAGGGCCTCGGCTTGGTCGTGGAACAGTGCGGTCGCGCTTTCCGGGTAGGTGGCGAACACAAGGATCCACAGGTCGCGTTGCAGGTCCACCCATCGAGGGGTGAATCCCCAGCGGGCCAGCTGCTTCAGATGGGCACCGACCTCGCCGGGCAGCGGTGCCAGCTGCCCGGCGGCGAGTTCGCGCAGGCGACTCCGGGTTGCCTGCAGGCCACGGATGCCGGCGGCGAGATCGTCGTCGATCTCGCGCAGCGCCTGCTGGAAGTCCTCATCGGTCGCTGATCGCAGGTCCCGGATACGGGCGAGGGGGACGCCGGCTTCGGCGAGTGTCCGGATCTTGATCAGGTCGATGGCGTCTTTCGCTCCGTATCGCCGGTAGCCGGACGCATCACGGTCGGGCTCGGGGAGCAGCCCCTTGTCGTGATACACGCGAATGGTCTTGATCGACACTCCGACGTACCTTGCCAGCTGCCCGATGGTGATCACCCGGCCATCGTCCCACTTGACCTTTCCCCAAGGGCAGGGTTGCACGATGGCGTCATGACGAACACGAATATTGACCGGGAGACCCTGCGCGAGCTGGCTGACGAGGGCAACGAGAACGCTTTGGACCGGCTGGCCGAGCTCGCCGACGCAGCCGGCGAGCTCGGGGAACTGAGCGGGCTGTTGGACGAGGGTTCCATGCGCGCTGGGTTCCTGCTCACTCGACGCGCGGCCGCGACCGGCGACCTGCGCGAGCTTCAACGGATCTGCGACGCCGGTTACGACGAGGCCGGGGACGAGCTGAACCGGCTACTGAAGGCACCGGCCGACCGGGATCGGGACTGAGGAGCGGACCAGCCGCAGCAGCCGTCCAGGCCGCGGCCGGCGCGCTCAGGCCAGAGTGTTGCCCTTGACCGCCTGAGCGTCACAGCGCGTCGGATAGGTGCTTGACCGTCCTGACCAACCCTCCCGAGTGGCCGAAGGACAGCGAGGCCGAAGGACAGCCGGGCCGACGGCCGCTACCGGCCGAACCGGACGGCGGCGCGGCCTCGGGAGGTGCGGTCGAGCAGGAGGACCGAGGCGGCCTCCGGCGTCGGGTTCGGGACGGCGCCGCGGGCGTGCCGGGTGAGCTCCGCGAGGAGGCGGTCGAGTCCTCGGCGGTGCTTGGCGAACGTGCGGCTCGGCGCCCAGCGGCCCCGTTCGCGCTGGCCGGCCAGGGCGGTCGCCGCGCCGACGTCCAGCAGCACCAGGTGGAGTTCCCGGCCCTGGCGGTCGGCCGCGCGGGAGAGCCAGCGGCGCATCCAGGCCCGGCTGCCGCAGTCGTGCACGAGCAGCGGCCCGCCCCGGCGGACGGAGGCGCGCAGCAGGCGGACGTGCTCCAGCCGCGCCCACGGCCGGTACACCGCGTACGGGAGGGCGGCCGGCATCACCGCCTCGCAGGCCTCGTGGACGGCCCGCGGGTCGACGGTGGCGGCGGCGCCGGCCTGGGCCGACCACCGGCGCAGCAGGGTGCTCTTGCCGCTGCCGGGAAGGCCGGAGACGACCACGACGGCGTCCGGCGGGTAGTGGACGGTGAAGGGTGCGCCGGCCTCGCCCCGGAGGTCGACCAGGCCCCGCGGTTCCATCGCCGCCCGTGCCTCCTGCCGTACCGTGGTCCGCCCGCCCGACGTGGTCGGCCTGCTCATGCTGCTCACTCTTCCCCGCTTCTGCCCGACCCGGAACGATAACAACCTCCGCGCACCCGGTGGGCGGGCGGCCCTTCGGCGCGGGCGTCCGGCGAACCGGCCCCGGTGCACGGCCTAAGGTGGGGCGCGATGTGACGGTCCGTCAGCGGGCGGGCCGGCGTGGAGGAGGGCAGGGCGGCGTGGCGGGAACCCTGGTGACAAGGGGATCGGGCCTGGAGACCGGACCCGGGACGGCGACGTACACCGGGCTGGTGCTCGCCGGGCTGGCGCGTGATCCGGAACGGGTCGCGATCCGGTACGGGGAGGAGTCGCTGACGGCGCGCGAGTGCCTGGAGGGCGTGTACCGGCTGGCGCGGGCCCTGGCCGCCACCGGCCTCGGGCGCGGCGACGGGGTCACGGTGCTGGCGGGGAACCGGCCGGAGACGGTGCTGGTGCGGCTGGCGGCCAATCTGATCGGCTGCCGGGTCGCGATGCTGTACCCCGACCGCCCGGTGGCGGACCAGATCGCGATGGCCGAGGACGCGCTGACGGCGGCGTTCGTGTTCGACCCGCAGCGGTACGGGGACGCCGCGCAGCGGATCGTCTCGGCGCTGCCGGCGGTGCTGCCGCTGGGGCTCGGCCCGACTCCCCTGGGCGCGGACCTGCTCGCCGAGGCCGGGGAGCTCTCCCCGGCGCCGCTGGCGCCCCGCTACCGACCGGACGACGTGATGGCGGTGCGGTTCACCGGTGGCTCGACCGGCCGCCCGAAGGGGGTGCTGCGCCGTTTCGCGCGCCCGGCCCGGCCGGAGCTGGTGGCGGCGTCCGTCTTCCTGCTCTGCACGGCGCTCTGTCACGGCGGCGGCACCACGGCCGATCTGGCGCTGGCGGCGGGCGGCACGGTGGTGCTCCAGGACGGGTTCGCGGCGGAGGCCGTGCTGGCGGCGATCGAGCGGTACCGGGTGTCGCGCGTGTACCTGCCGCCGCACCTGCTGTACCGGGTGCTGGACCACCCCGCCCTGGCCCGGACCGACACCGGCAGCCTCCGCCGTGTCACGTACACGGGGTGCCCGGCGGCGCCGGAGCGGCTGGCGGAGGCGACGCGCCGGCTGGGGCGGGTGCTGCACCAGACGTACAGCCTGACCGAGTGCGGACCGGTGAGCCGGCTGACTCCGGACGAGCACCTCGACCCGCGGCTGCTGACCACGGCCGGGCGGCCGTTCCCGGACACGGAGGTCCGGATCCTGGACGAGGACGGCGAACCGCTGCCGACGGGCCGGACCGGGGAGATCTGCGTGCGGACGCCGACGGCGATGGCGGGCTACTGGCGCAACCCCGAGCTGACGGCGCAGGTGCTGCGGGACGGCTGGCTGCACACCGGGGACCTCGGCAGTCTGGACCGGTCCGGGTACCTGACGGTGGCGGGGCGGCAGGGCACCATGGCGATCGTCGAGGCGCACAACGTCTTCCCCCGCGATGTCGAGGGCCCGCTGCTGGCGCACCCCGCGGTGCGGGAGGCGGTGATGTTCGCGACGACCGGAACGGACCGGCTGGAGCGCGTGCACGCCGCGGTCACCACCGTGCCCGGGGCCGGGGTGACGGCGCAGCAGCTGCACGGGTGGGTGCGGGAGCGGAGCGGGCCGCTCTGCGATCCGTCGACGATCCTGCTGCTGCCGGGCCTTCCGCTGGGCGAGACCGGGAAGCCGGACCTCGCGGCGCTTCGGGCGATGGTCCCGGACGCCGGGGCGGCCCTCTCGGACTCCTGGGCGGCCCCCTCGGGCGCCGGGACGGTGGGCGCCGGGACGGTGCGCGCCGGGACGGCGAGCGGCGAGGCGGCGAGCGGCGAGGCGGCGAGCGGCGAGGCGGCGAGCGGCGAGGCCGGGGCGGTGGCGCCCGGCTCCTCCGGGGCCGGGGCGCGCGGCAAGGGGTGACGCGCGCCGCCGATGCCTCCCGCGCCCGCGTGCGCGCCCGCCTGCACGGCGGGTGGCCGCCGAAACCGCCCGTGGACACTCGACCTTACGGTCCGGACTGCCGATATCCCCGGCGTCACCCCTTTCGCGCCGTCCCGTCGGCGTCACCCCTTCGCGCCGCCCCCTCGGCGCCGTTCCGCCGCGACGCCCTGCCGCGCCACCCCAGGAGGCACCTTCCGTGACCTGGCTCCGCGTCCTGACCGCCCTCGGCATCCTCGCCGTCGCGGCCAGCGCCCTGCTCGTCTTCGCCCTCTGCACCGCCGCAGCCCGGGGGGACCGCAGGGGCTCCCGCGATGACGGCACGCCAGGGGACGCCGTCCGGGACACGGCCGAGCAGAGCGGGCTGATCCGGCGCACCAGCGGCGAGAGCTGACGGACCCCGCGACGGTCGGGCCATCGACCGTCGTCCGGAGGCCAGGACAGCGCCGCCCACGGTCGACCCGTCCCCGGTCGGCAACCGACCCGCGCGGACAGCAGCCGGGCCGTCCCCGGTCGGCAGCGGGCCCGGCTCGCACGTCCCCGCACGTCCTCGGGAGGGCCTGCGTCACGCGGTCCTCGGCTCGGGTGTCGACGCCAGGACACATGGTGTCCTATGGTGAACGACGTGTCCTCGCCTCGTTCCGCGGCGGTGACACCGGTGACGCCGCACGCCCCGCGGCGTCACCGCGCCCGCGTTCCCGACCGAAGGAGGACCACGGCCATGGCCGAGACACTCGCCACCGCCAAGGCGGAGCTGGTGGAGCTGGCCCACCGCAGGATGCTCACCGCCATCCCCGACAACGGCTGGACCACCCGCCAGAAGCTGGCGCTCACCTGCCGGATCCTGTTCGACGCCGGCCACGACTCGGGCCTGGCCGGTCAGATCACCGCCCGGGCCGAGCGGCCCGGCACCTACTACACCCAGCGGCTCGGGCTGGGCTTCGACGAGATCACCGAGTCCAACCTGCTGCTGGTGGACGAGGACCTCAACGTGCTGGAGGGCGAGGGCATGGCCAACCCGGCCAACCGCTTCCACAGTTGGGTCTACCGCGCCCGCCCGGACGTCAACTGCATCATCCACACCCACCCGAAGCACATATCCGCACTGTCGATGCTGGAGACGCCGCTTGTCGTCTCGCACATGGACCTCTGCCCGCTGTACGACGACTGCGCATTCCTGGAGAAGTGGCCCGGCATACCGGTCGGCAACGAGGAGGGCGAGATCATCTCGACCGCGCTCGGCGACAAGCGGGCCATCCTCCTCGCCCACCACGGGCAGCTGGTGGCCACCGGCACCGTCGAGGAGGCCTGCGTCCTCGACGTGCTGTTCGAGCGGGCCGCCGAACTCCAGCTGCTGGCCTCGGCCGCCGGTCGGATCCAGGAGATCCCGGACCTGCTCGCCCGCGAGGCCCACGACTGGATCTCCACCCCCAAGCGCGGCCAGGCGTCCTTCGCCTACTACGCCCGCCGTGCCCTGCGCGCCGGCCACGGCGACGCCCTCGACGCCCCCACCCCGGAAAGCGGTGCCTGAGATGGACGGTCACACCCTTGAGGGGATCATCGCCTACCCGGTGACCCCGTTCTCCCCCGCCGACGGCGGCGTGGACACCGACCGGCTCGCGGCCCTCGTCGACCGCCTGGTCACCGCCGGCTGCCACGCCGTCGCGCCGCTCGGCTCCACCGGCGAGAGCGCCTACCTCGACGACCAGGAGTGGCACACCGCCGCCGAGACCGCGCTCGGAGCGGTGGCGGGCCGGGTGCCGACCGTGGTCGGCGTCGCCGACCTCACCACCCGCAACGCCGTCCGCCGCGCCCGGTTCGCCGAACAGGCGGGGGCCGACGCCGTCATGGTGCTGCCGCTGTCCTACTGGAAGCTGGACGAGCGGGAGGTCACCCGGCACTTCGCCAAAGTCGCCGACGCCGTCTCGATCCCGGTGATGGTCTACAACAACCCGGCCACCAGCGGCATCGACCTCTCGCCCGAGCTGATGGTCACGCTGGCCGAGCAGGTCGAGAACATCACCATGGTGAAGGAGAGCAGCGGCGACGTTCAGCGGATGCACCGGCTCGCCCAACTCACCGGCGGCGAGCTGCCGTTCTACAACGGCAGCAACCCGCTGGCGCTGGCGGCCTTCGCGGCCGGCGCCGCCGGCTGGTGCACGGCGGCTCCCTGCCTGATCCCCGGGCCGGTCCTGGAGCTCTACCGGGCGGTGCGCGAGGGCCGGTTCGACACCGCGCGCGAGGTCTTCCAACGACAGCTGCCGGTCCTGCAGTTCATCCTGCGCGGGGTCCTGCCCAGCACGGTCAAGGCCGGGCTGGCACTGCGCGGGCTGGACGTCGGCGAGCCGCGCCGGCCACTGCTGCCGCTGGACGAGGAGCGGACGCGGGAGCTGACGGAACTGCTCGCAGTCCTCGACCTGTCCGGCAGTCAGGTCTGACCCACCGAATCCGACGATTCGTCAGGGAAGCGTGGGGACCCGGTCGGCCGGGCCGGCCGGGTCGTCGTGGATCACCACCAGGATCGCGGCAGGCTCCGCCCCGGTGCTCCGGCAGCGGTGCGGAAGCGCCGAGTTGAAGTAGACGCTGTCCCCCGGGGCGAGCTCCAGCGTCCGCTCCGGGAACTCCAGCTCGACCGAGCCGGAGTGGACGAAGAAGAACTCCTCGCCCGCATGGGACTTGAACGGCGAGTCGCCGAGCTCGGTCGGCGGATACATCATGAACGGCACCATCTGCTTGCCGCTGAGGCCGGTCGCGATGCCCTCGTAGTGCGAGGTGCCGGGGCCGGCCCCGGCGGCCATCGGCGTTCGCTCGCCGGCCCGGACCACCGTCACCAGCTCGGGCTCGACCTCGTCCGAGAAGAGCCGGCCGACGTCGACGTTCAGGGCGTGGGCGAGCTTGAGGGCCGTCGAGATCGAGGGGTCGCTGAGCCCCCGCTCGACCTTGGAGAGGTAGCTCTTGGTCACCCCGACCTGCGCCGCCAGCGCCTCCAGGCTGAGCCGGTTCTGCTTCCTCAGCACCCTCACCCGGCTGCTCATACGGCACCTCTCGCCCCGGAACGTTCGGTTCAGTATCCCATCCACGCCCGGACCGGGGATCTTCGGGTCCGGAGGGCCTGCGGGGCGGGGCGTGAACCGGGTGGCCACGGACCGGGGCCGGGGGCCGGTCCCGGTCCGCGTCCCCGGTCCCGGGTTCCCGTCCACAGTGCCCCGGTCCCGGCCCTGTCTCAGTGGCCCGCGAGGTCGTCCGGGCGTACGGCGATGTGGTCGGCGCCGAGGTCCACGGCGACGCGGTGCTCCATGCCCAGGGCCTCCAGGAACTTCACCGGCAGCTGCACCCGGCCGGTCCGGTCCAGCATCACGTACTCGCGCTCGTTGACCGACTCCTCGCCGTGCTCGTCGGTCACCGTCCGGCGCAGGACCTCGCTGCTGGTGCGCCCGTCGCGGATGGCGACGGTGCGCCGCACCTCGCCGGCGACCATGGGGTCGTGGGTGACGATGACGACGGTGGCGCCGAGCTCGCGGTTGACGGTGCGGAACGCCTCGAAGATGCCGGCCCCGGTCTCGGAGTCGAGCTCGCCGGTGGGCTCGTCCGCGAGCAGGACCGGCGGGTTGTTGGCCATCGCGACGGCGATGGCCACGCGCTGCTGCTGGCCGCCGGACATCTCGGCGGGACGGCGGTGCGCGAGGTCCCCGAGCTCCATGGCCTCCAGCAGCTCGGCGACCCGCGCGGCCTGCTGCTTCGAGCCGCCCGCGCCGGCACCCCGGCGCCCGCGCAGCTGCATCGGCAGCGCGATGTTCTCCGCGGCCGTCAGGAACGGCAGCAGGTTGCGGGCCGTCTGCTGCCAGATGAACCCGACCACCTCACGGCGGTAGCGCAACCGCTCACGGGCGGACATCTCCAGCAGGTCGCAGCCCGCCACCGTGGCCGTGCCGGCGGTCGGCACGTCGAGCCCGGCCAGGATGGTCAGCAGGGTCGACTTGCCACTGCCGGAGGCACCCACCAGCGCCACCAGGTCACCCTGCTGGATCGTCAGCTCCAGCCCCTGCAACGCCTGGACCTCGATGCCCTCGGCACTGAAGATACGCACCAGACGGTCACAGACGATCGCCGCCCCCGCACCGAACACCTTCGGCGCGGCCGCGGCAAGCGCCTGCTCCCGCAACTCCTCGAAGGTGGGAGCCCGGTCGACCGTCTCGTTCTGGGGGGCGCTGTTCACCACGTGTCTCCTGTCGCCGCTGCGCCTGGGTGCGCTCCTGGTCGCGGTGGCCGCGACCCGGTCACCGGGCCGCTCCTGCCGCTCGTGCTGTTGTGCATGCCGGTCGTGCCGCTGTCTGTCCCGTTGCCCGTTCCCTCCGACAACCGGGCCGGCCGGTCGGTGGTCACTGCTGCTCCCCCACCCGCAGTTCGGTGGCGATCTGGCGCCGGCCGGAGATGAAGGCCTCGGCGAGCACCCCGGCGCAGACCAGGGCCGCCAGACCGAGGACCTGGAACAGCACCGGCAGCACGGCCGGCTCCAGGCCGGTCCGGACCGGGGCGCCGACCAGGGCGGACAGGTCGATCGCCGGTCCGAGCAGGTAGACCGCGGCGAGCGCGGTCACGCCGCCGCCGAGCGCCGCCACGAGGGTCTGCGGGAGGGTCTCCGCGACGATCAGCGCCAGGCCCTGCCGCGGGCGCAGGCCCATGGTGCGCAGCCGGGCGAGCAGGGCGACGCGCTCCGGGGCCGCCCGCAGCAGCGTCAGCAGCACGGCGAGCAGGGCGAACCCCGCCGCGCCGATCACGGAGGCCCAGAACAGCCGGCCGGCCGAGAGCTGGAGCGGGTCATTGGCCAGCTCGGCGGCCCGGGTGGCGCTGGTGTGCACCACGTAGCCGACCGGCAGGCTGTCGGGATCCTCACCCGCACGGGCCTGACCGCCCGCCGCACCACCGGGGGACGCGCTGCCGGGTGACGCGCTGCCGGCCACGGCCGACGCGGAAGTGGTGGCTGAGGGAGACGCGGCAGCGGAGGCCGACGCCGCCAGGTTGCCCGGGAGCGTGGTCGCGGCCGCCCCCGTAGGTTTGCGGCCCCTCGGGGTACCGACCAGGCTGCCGATCGCGCTCTGCGGCCCCTTCTCCCGGACGATCGCCTTCAGCCGGTGCTCGTCCACGTCACCGAGGCCGAACCAGAGGTTGGGTTCCGCGAGTCGCGGAAGCCTGGAGGCCGCGGGGCCGATGGGCACGACGATGAACTGCTGGACCGACTCCTCCAGCGCGGGTGTGCCTTCGATCGCGCCGGCCTTCCTGGCGAGGAGTTCCGAGCCGTTAGGCATCCGCAGGCGGTGGTTCCCGTCGTCGGCCTTGGCCGCGAGTGCCTTGCTGAACAGGGCGGGAACCGGGGCGTCGAGGCCGCCGTCGCCGCCCGCGAGAACGGCCGGGTCGAAGGCGCCGCGCCCGGCGGTCCGGGAGAGTTCGGCGTACGCCTGCGGGTCGACGGCCAGCACGCTGACCCGGTTGGAGCCGTTGCTGGTGCCGAGGAGGAAGACCTCGCTCTCCCACCAGACGGAGGTTCCCATCCGGACGCCGGGCAGGGCGGCCGCGGCCTTGGTGAGCTCGGGCGGCAGCGTGACCCCGGTCGGCGCGCTGATGACCGCGTCGCCGCCGACCGCCTGCCGGGCCGCGCGCAGCCGGGAGCCGTCCACCGCGTCCAGCACGGTGGCCCCGAAGCCGGCCGTGGTGACGGCGAGCATCAGTGCGAGCAGTGGTAGCAC
>NZ_JAGIYX010000051.1:0-40144 GCF_017813315.1 Kitasatospora sp. RG8 | reverse complement strand
CGGCAGGCCGTGCTCGGTGGCGAAGGCGACGACCTCGTCCGCGCCGGAGACCGGGTCGGCGGTGCCGGCGACCAGCGGGGCGCCGGCGCGCTGGGCGACGTGGCGGGCGGTGACCTTGTCACCGAGGTCGCGGATGGCCTGCGGGGGCGGGCCGATCCAGGTCAGGCCGGCGTCGATGACGGCCTGGGCGAAGTCGGCGTTCTCCGACAGGAAGCCGTAGCCGGGGTGGACGGCGTCGGCGCCGGAGTCCGCGGCGGCCTTGAGGACCTTCGCGATGTCGAGGTAGCTGGTGCCGGGGGTGTCGCCGCCCAGCGCGTAAGCCTCGTCGGCCGCGCGGACGTGCAGCGCATCCCGGTCCGGCTCGGCGTAGACGGCGACGCTGGCGATACCGGCATCCGAGCAGGCCCGGGCGACGCGGACGGCGATTTCTCCGCGGTTGGCGATGAGCACCTTGCGCACTGTGGCTCCCTTCTTGAACCTGATCGAGTCTATGGATTTCTCGGTAGTACCGGCGAGTAGCCCAAGGTTGTGAACTATCCCACACGGAGGGTGATGCATCCGGCGGACCGTGTTGCGGTCCGTTCGGGGTAATCCCAGGTGGCGGCGGGTGCCGCCACCGCGGGCCGGCCCGTACGGGCGGTGACCCGGAGGTACGGCGACGCGGTGGCCTTGGCCACACTCACGGAGCGGGGGCCGCTTCGGGCCTCCGTTCGAGTGCCTGCGAGGTCACGTCGGCGACCAGCTCGACCACGTCCGGGCCGTACGCCCCCGGGTTGACGACCTTGAGGACGAGGGCGAACGTGCCGTCGGCGCCGTACCGCCGGGCGAGCTTACGGTGATGGGCGACGAGGTGGCGCACGGCGGCGTGGTTGGAGACGGCGGTCTGCCCGGCGATCAGGAAGGCCGGCCGGCTGCCCGGCGTCGGGTGCAGCCGGGCCAGCAGCACGAACGCCTGCCCGCCCGAGGGTGCCGACTCGTGCTCGTACCGGTACGTCTCGCCGCCCACCGTCAGGGTCAGCACCGGGACGCTGCCGGACATGTCGCCGGTGAAGGCGACCCCGGGCAGCCACGACGTCAGGTGCGCCGCCGTCCGGTCGTTGCTGGTCGGCCCGCCGAGGCAGAACTCGGCCTTGTGGCCGAGCCCCTGGCGGACGTCGTCGTGGGCGACCAGGTCGGCCAGGGCGCCGCACTCCTTGACCAGGGCGGCGAGTTCCATCAGCGCGAAGACGTCGTTGCGCGAGACGCTCCTGCCGCTGGACGAGGAGGCGTGCCGGTTCACCACCAGCAGGCACTCGGTCCCGGCCGGCAGGCCGAGGAACGAGCGGACGCGTTCCAGCCGCCGTCTTCGGCGCGCCGTCTGCCCGAGCCAGCCGAGTCCGGCGCTGATCGCGCTGGCCACCAGGCCCAGCAGCACGTTGAGCAGACTGTCGGTCATTGCGGCGTTTCCTCCCCCCGTGAACGAACGGCGGCCAGCCTAGCCGGGGGATCCCGTCGGGAACATTGACGGTCTCCACAGGCGCTCCTAGCGTGCATCAAGTGATGTTCACAACGGGGAAGTTGTCCAAGGCGGCAACGGCGGTCTGCCTGGTCGCCCTGGCGGGTTGCGGCAGTTCGGGCAACGGAACGGCCAAACCGGCACCGGGGACGACCAGTTCGGCGCCGGGCCCGGCACGTACCCACGGGTGCCTGAGTGAGGAGCAGGCCCGGGCCGGCAGCATCGACCTGCCGGCCACGTCGGGTGTCCGCCCGGCGTACTTCCAGCAGGCGGACGGCGGGCCGGCCAAGGTCGCGGTGGTGTTCTCGCACCAGCGGGACGGCTCGCTCTGCGACTGGGTGCGCTACCTGCCGGCGTTCACCCGGGCGGGGTACGCCGTGCTGGCGTCCGACGTCCCGGGCAGCCCGGCGGACGACCTGCCCGCCGCGGTGAAGTGGCTGGGGGGCAAGGGGGTGACCGGGGTGGTCCTGGTCGGCGCCTCCAAGGGCGGCACCGGCTCGCTGGTGGCCGCCGCGGCGCCCGCCCCGCTGCCGGTCGCGGCCGTCGTCTCGCTCAGCGGCCCGGCGCAGTACAGCGGGGACAACGCCGCGAAGGCGGTGCGGACCTCCCTGGTGCCGGAGCTCTTCGCGGCCGAGGAGGACGACACGCCGTTCAGCCAGGACGCCAAGGACCTGTACGCCGCCGCGGTGGCCCCGGGCAAGGCGCTGAAGCTCTACCCGGGCGGCAACCACGGTGCGGACCTGCTCGCGGACGGCGCGCTGCCGGACGTGCTGGCCTTCCTGGCGCAGCACGCCCCGGCGGCCGGGTGAGTCAGGCCCAGAGGTCGGTGATGCGGACGCCGAGCCCGGCGAGGAGGGTGCGCAGCAGCGGCAGCGAGAGGCCGATGACGTTGCCCGGGTCGCCGTCGATGCCCTCGACGAACGGCGCCGAGCGGCCGTCCAGGGTGAACGCGCCCGCCACGTGCAGCGGTTCGCCCGAGGCGATGTAGGCGGCGACCTCGGCGTCGTCCGGAGTGCCGAAGCGGACGGTGGTGGAGGCGGTGGCCGAGGACTGCTCACCGGTGACGGTGTCGATGACGCAGTGCCCGGTGCGCAGGACGCCGGAACGGCCGCGCATCGACTGCCAGCGGGCCAGCGCCTCGGCGGCGTCGGCGGGCTTGCCGAGCGCCAGGCCGTCCAGCTCCAGCACCGAGTCGCAGCCGATCACCAGCTCGCCGCCGGTCAGTTCGGCGGCGACCGCCTTGGCCTTGGCCTCGGCCAGGACGAGCGCGAGCTCGCCGGGGGTGGCGGCGGTGATCGCGTCCTCGTCGACGCCGCTGACCACCACGCGCGGGTCGAGGCCCGCCTGGCGCAGCAGCCCGAGGCGGGCGGGGGAGGCGGAGGCGAGGACGAGGGTGCGGCGGTCGGTCATGCCCACCAGGGTAGGGGGTGGCCCGCGCGCCCGTTCAGAGCATCAGCAGAACGGCCATCACGAGGCTGAGGGCGGCGAGCACGGGGCCGGCGCGGCGCAGTTTCTCCTGCATCCGGCGGGCCTCGGGGGAGGGCTCGTCGCGTGGGTCTGACCAGAGCACGTCTCCAGGGTGCTCCGCGGGGCTGCGGTGACGCCTGAGTATCCGTACTCAGCTTTCGGGGCAATCCGGGCGCGTGCCGTGACGCGCCTGCGCGGAGTGGGAAGTCGGACGGGCCGACTTCCCACTCCGCGGACGGTGCCGGGCCGGTGCTAGCCGGCCCAGCCCGAGGTGCGCCAGACGTTGACGCCGGGGCGCGGGGTGCCGCGCAGCCGGCGGGCACGGTCGTTCCAGGGGGAGTCCGGGCCGCCACCGGCGCGGGCCGCCTCGGCGGCGGCCTGTGCGGCGGCGGCCCGGGACTGGACCACCGCCAGGACGGTGGCGAGCTCCTCGGGGGTCGGCTGCCCGTGCAGCACGTGGATCGGGGCCATGGCTCAATCCTCTCGTGACGGCCGCTGGTGGGGGAGGGCGGCTACAGGGGGATGTTGCCGTGCTTCTTCGGCGGCAGCACCTCACGCTTGCCCCGCAGCGCCCTCAGGCCGCGGACGATGTGCCGGCGGGTCTCGCTCGGGGCGATGACCGCGTCCACGTACCCGCGCTCGGCGGCCAGGTACGGGTTGAGCAGGGTGTCCTCGTACTCGGCGACCAGCTCGGCCCGGCGGGCGTCGACGTCCTCGCCGGCCGCGGCGGCCTCGGCCAGCTCGCGGCGGTAGACGATGTTGGCCGCGCCCTGCGCGCCCATCACCGCGATCTGCGCGGTCGGCCAGGCCAGGTTGAGGTCGGCGCCCAGGTGCTTGGAGCCCATGACGTCGTACGCACCGCCGAAGGCCTTGCGGGTGATCACGGTGATCAGCGGGACGGTCGCCTCGGCGTACGCGTAGATCAGCTTGGCGCCGCGGCGGATGATGCCGTCCCACTCCTGCTCGGTGCCGGGCAGGAAGCCCGGCACGTCCACGAAGGTCAGCACCGGGATGTTGAACGAGTCGCAGGTCCGGATGAACCGGGCGGCCTTCTCGCTGGCGGCGATGTCCAGGCAGCCGGCCAGGTCCATCGGCTGGTTGCCGACGATGCCGACCGGGTGGCCCTCGACCCGGCCGAAGCCGGTGATGACGTTGCCGGCGTACAGCGGCTGGGTCTCCAGGAACTCGCCGTCGTCGAGGACGTGCTCGATCACCTTGTGCATGTCGTACGGCTGGTTCGCCGAGTCCGGCACGATGGTGTCGAGTTCGAGGTCCTCGTCGGTGACCGTGAGGTCCGCCTCCTCCGGGAAGGACGGCGGGTCGGAGAGGTTGTTGGAGGGCAGGTACGAGAGCAGGCTCTTGACGTACTCGACCGCCTCCTTCTCGTCCGTGGCCAGGTAGTGCGCGTTGCCGGACTTGGTGTTGTGGGTGCGCGCGCCGCCCAGCTCCTCCATGCCGACGTCCTCGCCGGTGACGGTCTTGATCACGTCCGGTCCGGTGATGAACATGTGCGAGGTCTGGTCGGCCATCACCACGAAGTCGGTGATCGCGGGGGAGTAGACCGCGCCGCCCGCGCAGGGGCCCATGATCAGCGAGATCTGCGGGATCACCCCGGAGGCGTGCACGTTGCGGCGGAAGATCTCGCCGTACAGGCCGAGCGAGACCACGCCCTCCTGGATCCGGGCGCCGCCGGAGTCGTTGATGCCGATGACCGGGCAGCCGGTCTTCAGCGCGAAGTCCATCACCTTGACGATCTTCTCGCCGAAGACCTCGCCGAGGGAGCCGCCGAAGACGGTGAAGTCCTGCGCGAACACGGCCACCTGACGGCCGTCCACGGTGCCGTAGCCGGTGACGACGCCGTCGCCGTAGGGGCGGTTCCGCTCCTGGCCGAAGTTGGTCGAGCGGTGCCGGGCGAACTCGTCGAACTCCACGAAGGAGTCCTCGTCCAGCAGCTCGACCACGCGCTCGCGGGCCGTCAGCTTGCCCTTCGCGTGCTGCTTCTCCACGGCCTTGGCGGAGCCGGAGTGCACCGCCTCGTCGATCCTGCGCCGCAGGTCGGCGAGCTTGCCGGCGGTGGTGTGGGGGTCGTACGGCGCCTCGGTCACTTGGTGGCTCTCCCTGATCCATGGGCCGCCTGCCAGGTACAGCGCGGGCCAGGATGGGGGCCCGCGCACGAGGGCAGGGCGGCGCAACGAACTACCGTTGAGTAGCGTAGCCAGCGCACGGGGCCGGACGTAATGTCCAGCCGTTATGGCCAGCGACACAGTGTGTTAACGCGCGTTCTGCGGGACGATATGGCGGCCTACGGCTCCCGCCGGGCGCGAACCGCCGGACGACGCCATAGTCTCGTGGCCATGACCTCAGAGACCCCTCGTCGTAGTGGACTGCGCGGCTTCGGCCACACCGGGCCCTCGCCCTGGACCGACCTGGACCGGCCGCCGCTGGACGCCGAGGCCCTGCGCCGCGACCTGGTGCTTCCGGGCGGGCTCTGGACCTCGCTGGACGTCGTCACCGAGACCGGCTCCACCAACAGCGACCTGGCCGCGCGCGCCAGGGAGGGCGCGCCGCAGGGCGCCGTGCTGGTCGCCGAGGCGCAGAGCGCCGGGCGCGGGCGGCTGGAGCGGCAGTGGACGGCGCCGGCCCGCTCCGGGATCTTCCTCTCCGTCCTGCTTCGCCCGGACGAGGTACCCGTCGAGAGGTACGGCTGGTTGCCGATCCTGGTCGGCGTCGCCGCGGCCAGCACGCTGAGCCGGGTCGCCGAGGTCGAGGTGGGCCTGAAGTGGCCCAACGACCTCCAGGTCGTGATCGGCGGTGCGGAGCGCAAGCTCGGCGGCATCCTCACGGAGCTCGGCGGCGGCGCGGTGGTCGCGGGCCTGGGCGTCAACGTGTCGCTGCGGGAGGCCGAGCTGCCCGTCCCCGCCGCCGCCTCGCTGGCGCTGGCCGGCGCGGCCGTCACCGACCGGGCCACCCTGCTGCGCGCCCTGCTGCGCGAGTTCGCCGGCCTCTACGCGGAGTGGACGGCCGCCGCGGGCGACCCGCACGCCAGCGGCCTGCTGCGTGCGTACGCGGACCGCTGCACCACCCTCGGCCGGGAGGTCAGGGTCCACCTGCCCGGGGGCCGCGAGCTGCTCGGTGAGGCGGTGGCGGTCGACGGCGACGGCCGGCTGGTGGTCCGCACCCCCGACGGCACGCGGCAGGCGGTCGGCGCGGGAGACGTCGTGCACGTGCGCCCCGAGCCGCGCTGAGCGGCACTCTTCACCTCCCCTTGACCCGGGCGGATGCCCCGGATCGCGGGATTCCGTGCGAACATTCCACCTGGCAGCAGTGTGAGGCGCGCCACTGCCCCGGGTGGCGGGCGCGCCCGGGCAGGCAGGACACGAGGCAAGTGCGGCAACCGCACGGGGACGGACCGGTGGCAGAGGACGGCAGCAGCGGCGGAACGGCGGGCAACCACGACCAGACGGTCGCGCTCGACCTGGAACGCCTGATCCTGGACGCGCCGCGCCGCTACACCCCGTACCAGGCCGCGCGCGCCGCCGACGTCCCGATGGAGCTCGCGACCCGCTTCTGGCGGGCGATGGGCTTCCCGGACATCGGGCAGTCCAGGGCGCTGACCGACGGCGACGTGATCGCGCTGCGCCGGCTGGCCGGGCTGGTGGAGTCGGGCCTGCTCAGCGAGTCGATGGCGATCCAGGTGGCGCGGTCCACGGGGCAGACCACCGCCCGGCTGGCCGGGTGGCAGATGGACACCTTCCTGGAGAACCTCACCCAGTCCGTCGAACCCGGTCTGACCCGCGCCGAGGTCGCGTACCCGCTGGTCGAGCTGCTGCTCCCGGAGCTGGAGCAGTTCCTGGTCTACGTCTGGCGCCGGCAGCTGGCCGCCGTCACCGGCCGGGTCGTGCAGGCCGCCGAGGACACCGAGATCACCAGTGGCCGCCTCGCCGTCGGCTTCGCCGACCTGGTCGGCTTCACCCGGCTCTCCCGCCGGCTGGAGGAGGAGGAGCTCGGCGAGCTGGTCGAGACCTTCGAGAACACCTGCTCCGACCTGATCGCCGGCCAGGGCGGCCGGGTGATCAAGACCCTGGGCGACGAGATCCTCTACGTCTCCGAGGACCCGGTCACCGCGGCCGAGATCGCGCTCTCCCTGATCGAGGCACTGGCCGAGGACGACTCCATCCCCGCACTGCGGGTCGGCATGGCCTTCGGGACCGTGACCTCGCGGATGGGCGACGTCTTCGGCACCACCGTCAACCTGGCCAGCCGGCTCACCTCGATCGCGCCCAAGGACGCGGTGCTGATCGACGGCGACTTCGCCGTCGCGCTGGAGCAGAACGGCAGCGTCGCCCCGGCCGACGCGGACGGGCCGGGCCTCGCCGACGCGCTGTCGGCCGCCGCCGGGATGCCCGCCTCCGGGCTGCCGGTCCCGGGGCCGGACGCCGGACACCGGTTCAACCTCCAGCCGATGTGGCGCCGCCCGGTGCGCGGGCTCGGGCTGGTCGAGCCGTGGCTGCTGTCGCGGCGTCGTCGTCCGGAGTAGTCGGCGACCGGGCGTGCCGGCGGTGCGTCGGCCTGCGGTGTGGCGGCCCGCGGTGTGACGGCGGCGCATCGGAACGGGGCACGGCTCCGGTGTGTCGGCCCGGCGCGCACTCCGGCGTGTCGGCCGGGGTGGCCGAACGGTTGAACCCTGTACGGCCGCGCGGATCCTTCCCGGCAAACGGGGCATAACCGAACGAAACCGCCATAGTCTTGGTGCAAGCGGCCGGATGGGTACAGCTTCCCCGGCGGGCGCGGGCCCCGGCGGCGTGCCGCGGGGCCGGTCAGCACCGAGCACAGGGAGCGAGGCGAGCCGGTGAGCAGTGAGGCGATCGTGACGGACCGCGGCTGCGACAGCGACCGGCCGCAGCAGCCGGCCGCCCCTGACCTGCGGCTGAAGTCCGTGGTCGAGCTCGCGCAGGACATGGCGGGCGCCCTCACCCCGCTGGAGGCCGTCCGGGCCGCCGCCGCCCGTGCCACCGAGGCGCTCGGCGCCACCATGGCCGCCGTCTCGGTCTGGGACCGGGAGTCGGGCCGGCTGAGGGTCCTGGTCAACCACGGGGAGCTGGCGCCCGGGGAGGAGGAGCTGCCGGAGGACGAGTCCTACCCGGTGGCCGACTTCCCCGAGATCGTCACCTACCTGGAGGAGCGCTGGACCACCGGCCGCCTCCCGCGCGCGTGGCTGCAGAGCGCCGAGGACTCCGAACCGCACGCCGGGCACTCGCATCCCACGGCGGGCGCGTACTGCCAGGAGCGCGCCGCGGCGCTGCGCCGACGCGGACGGGCCTGCTGCGTCGTCGCCCCGATCGTGCTGCACGGGCAGGCGTGGGGCGAGCTGTACCTGGCCCGGACCGTGGGCACCCCGGAGTTCACCGAGGCCGACGCCGACTACGCCACCCTGCTCGCCGCCCAGATCTCGGCCGGCCTCGCCCAGACCGAGCGCCTCGCCGACCTGCGCAAGCTCGCCTTCTCCGACCCGCTCACCGGCCTGGCCAACCGGCGTGCGGTGGACGCCCGGCTGGAGAGCGCGCTGGAGGCGCACAACCGGGACAACACGGTCGTCTCGCTGGTGGTCTGCGACGTCAACGGACTCAAACGGGTCAACGACCAGCTCGGCCACGAGATGGGCGACCGGCTGCTGGAACGCTTCGCCCACCAGCTGTCGCTGGCCGCCGCCAAGCTGCCCGGCAGCCTCGCCGCCCGGCTCGGCGGCGACGAGTTCTGCCTGCTGGTCGAAGGGCAGAAGGCCGACGAGGTGGTCGCCGTCGCCGAGGAGCTGTGCGCCCGGGCCCTCGCGCTCGCCGAGGGCGAGGGGGTCGCCTGCGGGGTAGCCTCCACCGGGGACTCGATCGGCCCGGTCACCACCGCCGACCGGCTCTTCCGGCTCGCCGACGCCGCCCAGTACCGGGCCAAGGCCGCCCGCTCCGCCCACCCGGTGGTCGCCGGACGCAGCCACGGGCCCGGCTTCGCGCCCGACCCGACCGTGCTGCTCGCCGACGCCGCCGACCCGCACCACCGGGCCGACGCCCGCGGCCGCGGCGCCGGCCGGGCCGGGGCCGGCGACCGGCGGCGGTTCCGCGGGGCCGCGCACAGTGCCGACCCGGGCCAGCTGCTCACCACCGTGCTCGCCGCCCTCGACCAGCACGGCTCGGCCCGCTCGGTCCACCCCGCCGACACCATCGGCAAGCTGGCCGTCGTCGCGGAGACCTCGGCCCGGCTGCTGGACGCGGTCGGCTGGTGGGTCTCCTACGTGCCGCCCGGCTCGCAGCTGATGCGGACGGCGCAGCACGCCGTCTACCGGATGACCAGCGGCCCCAGCAGCAGCCGGGCGGAGACCCAGCGGGCGCAGATCGAGGCCCCCGACGCCGTCTTCGACCTGCGGCACTACCCGATGACCCGGCGGGCCGTCCGCGGCGGCGCCTTCGCCCTGCGCGCCGGCGCCGCGGGCAACGACCCGGCCGAGGAGGCCATGCTGGTCGTCTCCGGCTACCGGGGCATGATCGGCGCCGGCGGCCAGAACGCGGCGGGCGGCTGGCTGGTCGAGCTCTTCGCCGACGACGCCACCCTCCCGCTGGGCCAGGCGGCCTGCGCCATGCGCGCCCTGGTCGCCGTGGCCCTGTCCGGCCCGGCCTCCCCGCCGCCGGGGTAGGCCCGTTCCCGATCCGTCGACCGGGGTGTACCGGGGCGGTCACGGTCCTGGTCGGAGGCTACCGGGGGGCCGGGCGGGCATGGGATGGTGTCCGCGGTCGGCGGGCCAAGGGGGCCCGCCGGATTCGGGGGTCACACCATGCGTGCTCGTCTGACGAGCCTTGTCCTGTCCGCGATGCTCGCTTTCGGCGGCGCCGCACTCGCCACCGCGCCGGCGGCCTCGGCCGCCCAGGCCGCTCCGCGCGCCGCCGCGGTGGGCACCGTCCTCCAGGGCACCGCGGCCCAGGGCGCCCCGGCCGCCGCGCCCGCCGCGGCTCCGGCCCCGGCCGCCGACCGGCACGACACCCAGCTGGCCGGGTCCAAGGACAAGTCGAAGAAAAAGAAGAAGAAGGGCTTCTTCGACAAGCTCATAGGAAAGCTCATCGGCGGGCTGGTGGCGGTGGTGCTGCTCGTCCTGCTCGTCGTGGTGGTCGTGGTGCTGGTCCGCCGCAGCCGCCGCTAGCCGGCGGGCTGCCGCGGGCCCCCGGCCGGGTGTCCGCGGCGGTCCGGTGTCAGGCCTTGAGTGCGCGCAGGACCGCCTCCACGACGCGGTCCGCGTACGCGTGGTCGAGCGGGCCCAGGCCGTGCAGCCAGCGGTAGTACATCGGGCCGTAGAGCAGTTCGACGGCGAGGTCGAGGTCGGCGTCGTCGGCGATCCGGCCGGCCGCGCGGGCGGTGCGCAGGCGGTCGCGGGTGGCCTCCAGCAGCGGGTCCATCAGGCGTTCGCGGTACTCGCGGAGCAGGGCGGGGTCGAGCAGGCACTCCGAGACCAGGCCGCGGCCGGTGTTGTCGAAGGCGGGGTCGGCGAGCTGGTCGGCGGTCGGCCGCAGGACGGTGCGCAGGTCGGCGGCGAGGTCGCCGGTGTCGGGGAGGGCGAGGCTGCCGGAGGCGTCCTCGTTGGCGGCCTGGAAGGCGTCGAAGACGACCGCGCCCTTGGAGGGCCACCAGCGGTAGATGGTCTGCTTGCCGACGCCGGCGCGGGCGGCGATCGCCTCGATGGTGAGTTTGCCGAAGCCGACCTCGGCGACAAGTTCGGCGGCGGCGGTGAGGACGGCCTTGCGGGAGCGCTCGCTGCGGCGGGCCGGGTCGGGTGTGCTGCTGCGGGTCATGACCCCATGATAGGGGTTCGGCGAAACGATACGTCTCGTCTTTCCTCGTTCGGGCACGGGGTGCCCGGCACGGAGCGCCCGACGCACTCCGTGCCCGGCCGGGGCTCAGCCCTCCCGGAGTGCCGCGGCCAGCAGCTCGTGGAGCTCTGCGGCGAACGCCCGGGGGTGGGTCAGATTGCCGTTGTGGCCGCCGGGGAGGCGGGCGAGGTCCGTGCCGAGCCGTCCGGCGAGCACCTCGGCGCAGCGGTAGCTGTAGACCGTAGGGTCGGTGGCCGCGCCGATGACGGGCACCACCCGGGTCGGCCCGGCGGCGAGCGCGTCGGCCTGGCCGGGCCCGAAGGTGCTGCGGCGCACGGTGGTCAGGTCGTGGGCGAGGAAGGTGCTGAAGTTGGCCTCGCGCTCGGGCCCGAACGACTGCGGGCTCGCCCCGGGCTCTCGGTCCTGGTGGGAGGCGATCCCGGTGGCGGCCATCACCCCGTGCAGCGCCGCCCGCCAGCCGTCCCGGTGGAAGGTGTCCTGCATCCCGGCCAGTGCGGCGACGGCCCGGGCGCGCTCCTCCTCCGGCAGGAGGGCCGGGGCGGCGGGCTCGTGGGCGATCAGGGTGTGCAGCCGTCCGGGGTGGTCGTGGGCGAGCTGGAGCCCGACCAGGGCGCCGAAGCTGCAGCCGAGCATCAGGGCGGGCCGGTCGGTGACGGCGGCGAGCAGCCGGTGGACGTCGTCGGCGTGCTCCTCGACGGTCGGGGTCGTGCCCGGCCGGTCGAGGGGGCTGCGGGAGAGCCCGCGCCGGTCGTACGTCACCACGGTGTACCGGTCGGCCAGGTGGGCCACCAGGTCGGCGCTGCGGTCGGCGTCGCCCTCGCCGCTCTGGGAGATCAGCAGGACCGGGCCGCGGCCCTGGACCTGGTGGTGGATGCGGGCGCCGGCGGTGTCGAGCAGTGCGGTGGTCATGGCTGGGTCCCTCCCCGGGGCGGCCGGTCGGCCGCCGTCGACTCCATCGTAGAGCATCTGTTTCGATGCATCAAGATAGATGAATTATTTTCGATGCATCTCTGTTGATGTACCTTGGCCCCATGAACGGAGTCGAACTGCTGCTGCTCGGACGGACGTTGGCGAGGATCGGGGAGGATGCGATCCCGGTCGGAGCGGGCGACGGGCGCAAGGGCGGTGTCCGCTCGGTGGTGATCGTGATGAGCGACGTCTACGAGCATCCGGACAGCGCGGTCGGCGAGATCGCGGCGCGGACCGGCCTGCCGCAGAGTCAGGTGTCCACCGCGGTGGCCAGGCTGCGCGAAGCCGGGTCGGTCGTCACCGAGGCCGACCCCCGGGACCGGCGGCGGCTGCTGGTCCGTCGCGCGCCGGAGGTCTCGGCCCGGCGGGTCGAGGTCGCGAGCGCGACCGTGGACGACGCGCTCGCCCGCGCGCTCGGCACCGACGACCCGCAGGTGCTGGCGGAGGTGCAGGCGGCGCTGGAGGTGCTGGGGCGGCGGCTGACCCCGGCCACGGTCCGCAGGCTGCGGGCGGAGGCGGCCGGGGAGGCGGCTAGCCGGTGATGCGGTCCGGGCGGGTGTAGACGTTGGCGCCCTCGCCGCGCAGGAAGCCGACCAGGGTCAGGCCCAGCTCCTCGGCGAGGTCCACCGCGAGCGAGGACGGTGCCGAGACGGCGGCCAGCAGCGGTATGCCCGCCAGTGCCGCCTTCTGGGTCAGCTCGAACGACGCCCGCCCGCTGACCAGCAGCACGTGCCCGGTGAGCGGCAGCCGCCCGGCACGCAGCGCCCAGCCGACCACCTTGTCCACCGCGTTGTGCCGGCCGACGTCCTCGCGGGCGCAGAGCAGCTCGCCGGTCGTGCCGTCGAACAGTCCGGCCGCGTGCAGGCCGCCGGTCGACTCGAAGGTGCGCTGCGCGGCCCGCAGGGCGTCCGGCAGCCCGTACAGCAGGGCGGGCGGGACGGTCAGCGGGTCGTCCGCGACCCGGTGGCGGACGTGGGTGCGGACGGCGTCCACGGTGTCCCGGCCGCAGAGGCCGCAGGCGCTGGTGGTGAGCAGGTTGCGGTGGGCGGAGAGCGGGACGGTGCCGGCGCCGCGCAGCGTCGCGTCCACCACGTTGTAGGTGTTGGCGCCGGCCTCGTCCGTCCCGGCGCAGTAGCGCAGCGCGGCCAGTCCGTCCGTCGTGTGCACCAGCCCCTCGCCGACCAGGAAGCCGGCCACCAGGTCGAAGTCCTGCCCCGGGGTCCGCATGGTCACCGTGAGCGGCTCGCCGCCGAGCCGGATCTCCAGCGGCTCCTCCGCCGCGAGCGCGTCCGGCCGCGTGCTGCGCACGTCCCCGCGCAGTCGCACGACCCGCCGTCGCGCCGTCGCCCGTGTCATCGCCCCGCCACCTCCGCGCCGTTCGTCACCCCCACAGCGTGCGCCACGGGCCGGGGTAACCGAAAATCCTGCTGACCGGCGAAGTGTCCGCGGAGACCGAATGGGCGCAGGCGGTTGTCATATCTTCATTCACCTGATGTGATGGTGTATATGGATATGCACAGTGCTGCGGCCCCCCACGCGCCGCTCGTCCAGGTCGGCAAGGCCGACGTCAGCGCCGAGGACGTGCTGGCCGTCGCCCGTGGCAACGCCAAGGTCGAGATCGGCCCCGACGCGCTCGCCGAGATGGCGGCCGCGCGGGCCCGGATCGACGCCCTCGCCGCCGAACCGCGCCCCGTCTACGGCGTCTCCACCGGCTTCGGCGCACTCGCCGTCCGGCACATCAGCCCCGAGCTGCGCGCCCAGCTCCAGCGCTCGCTGGTGCGCTCGCACGCCGCCGGCATGGGCCCGGCGGTGGAGCGCGAGGTGGTCCGCGCGCTGATGTTCCTGCGGATGAAGACGCTCGCCTCGGGCCGGACCGGCGTGCGCCCGCTCGTCGCCCAGACCATGGCCGCCATCCTCAACGCCGGCATCACCCCGGTGGTCCGCGAGTTCGGCTCGCTCGGCTGCTCCGGCGACCTCGCGCCGCTGTCGCACTGCGCGCTGGCCCTGATGGGCGAAGGCGTGGCCACCGGCCCCGACGGCGTCGAGAAGCCTGCCGGCGAGCTGCTCGCCGCGGCCGGCATCGAGCCGGTCGAGCTGCTGGAGAAGGAGGGCCTGGCCCTCATCAACGGCACCGACGGCATGCTCGGCATGCTGGTGATGGCCATCTCCGACCTCCAGCGCCTGTTCACCACCGCCGACATCACCGCCGCGATGACCCTGGAGGCGCTGCTCGGCTCCGACAAGGTGCTCGCCCCCGAGCTGCACGCCCCGATCCGCCCGCACCCCGGCCAGGCGCTCTCCGCCGCCAACATGCTGGCCGTCCTCAAGGACTCCGGCCTCACCGGCCACCACCAGGACGACGCGCCGCGCGTCCAGGACGCCTACTCGATCCGCTGCGCCCCGCAGGTCGCCGGCGCCGGGCGCGACACCCTGGCCCACGCCGCGCTGGTCGCCTCCCGCGAGCTGGCCGCCTCCGTCGACAACCCGGTGGTGCTGCCGGACGGCCGCGTCGAGTCCAACGGCAACTTCCACGGCGCCCCGGTCGCGTACGTGCTGGACTTCCTCGCCATCGCCGCCGCCGACCTCGGCTCGATCTCCGAGCGCCGCACCGACCGGCTGCTGGACAAGGCCCGCTCGCACGGCCTGCCGGCCTTCCTGGCCGACGACCCGGGCGTGGACTCCGGCCTGATGATCGCCCAGTACACCCAGGCGGCACTGGTCAGCGAGAACAAGCGGCTCGCGGTGCCGGCCTCGGTCGACTCGATCCCGTCCTCGGCGATGCAGGAGGACCACGTCTCGATGGGCTGGTCCGCCGCCCGCAAGCTGCGCCAGGCGGTCGAGAACCTCGGCCGGATCCTCGCCGTCGAGCTCACCGCCGCCGCCCGCGCGCTGGAGATCCGCCAGCAGGCCGACGCCAGCGGCACGGTGGCCCCCGCCACCGCCGCGGCGATGGCCGCCGCCCGGGAGGCCGGGGTCGGCGGTGCCGGCCGCGACCGCTTCCTCTCGCCGGACCTGGAGGCCGCCGCCGCGCTGGTCGCCTCCGGCGCGCTGGTGCAGGCGGTCGAGCAGGTCACCGGTCCGCTGGCCTGACGGCCGGAGCCCGACGGCCGGAGCCCGACGGCCGGAGCCCGACGGTCGGAGACCGACGGACGAAGCACGATGTCGCGGGGCGGGTGGGATCAGTCCCACTCGCTCCGCGGCTGCTTCGGCCGGCGGTCCTCCCGCCGGTTGCCCAGGGCGGCCGCGACGTTGACCCCGACGATCCCGGTCCAGCAGACCACCAGGCCCACCAGGCCGGTGAAGCCGTTGCTCCCGCCGTTGGTCGCGATGGCGGTCAGCGGGATGCCCAGGACCAGCGAGGCCATCGGCAGCCTCGTGCCGGAGCGGCCGCCCCGGCGGCGCAGGTGCTCGGCCGGCCCGTAGTCGTCGAGCCGCTCGGCGACCCGGCGCTCCACCCGCGCGTCGAGGCGGGCGTCCAGCCGGGACTCCAGCCGGGTCAGGAACGAGTCGACCAGCTCGGGCTCGTACTCCTTGCCGAGTTCCTTGCGGGCCTGCAGGGTGGCGTCGAGGTCGCGGCGCAGTTCGTCCTGGCGAGTGTTCATGGCTATCAGCCTGGGACCGCGAGGCCTCCGCGGTCCATCCGTCCGCACGGTAATCCGGGCGGACTCAGGGGGAAATCAGGGTCACCCCGAGGGTCCGGGGAAAGCCCGTCCCGCCCCTCGGGACGTCTCATCCGGCGTCCCGGCGTACGAGACGTCTTTGCCAGCGGCCGCCCACTGCTGCACAGTCGTCGTCCGAACAGCTCGCACCCGGAGGTACCGCTGATGACCGCCACCGACGACACCGGCACGGTCGGCCCCTCCGCCCGGCTGCTCCAGCTCTTCGAGGGCCACCGGCTCACCCCCACCCAGCGCCGGATCGCGCACTCGCTGGTCCGGCACGCCACCGAGGCGCCGTTCCTCTCCAGCGTCGAGGTCGCCGAACTGGCCGGGGTCAGCCAGCCCTCCGTCACCCGCTTCGCGGTCGCCCTCGGCTACGACGGCTACCCGGCGCTGCGCAGGCAGCTGCGCGAACTCGGCGCGGGCGAGTCGGCCGCCCCCGAGACCCCGGCCGACGCCGTCCGCAACGAGCACCAGCAGGCCGTCCTCGCCGAGATCGAGCACCTGCGGCTGCTCGCCGACCTCCTCGCCGACCCCGAGCCGATCACCCGCGCCGCCCGCCTCCTCGCCGCCTCCCGCCCGCTGCCCGTCCTCGGCCTGCGGGCCGCCTCCGCCCAGGCCCGCGGCTTCGCCTACTTCGCGGCCAAGGTGCACCCCGACATCCGGCTCCTCGACGAGGGCGGCAGCATGCTCGCCGACCGGCTCGAACAGGCCGCCGCGGCCGGCGCCAGCGCCCTGCTCTGCTTCGCGCTGCCGCGCTACCCGCGCGAGCTGATGGACGCCCTGGCGGTGGCCCGGGAGTGCGGGCTGACCGTCCTCACCGTCGCCGACAGCGCGTTCGCGCCGGTCGCCAAGCTCTCCGACCTGATGCTGCCGGCCGCCGTCGGCACCGGGCTCGTCTTCGACACCGCCTGCGCGCCGATGATGCTCGGCCGGGTGCTGTTGCAGACCATGTGCGACGAACTCCCCGGTGCGGAGGCCCGGTTGGAGGCGATCGAGCAGTCGGCGGCGGCGCGCGGTCTCTTCCTGGAGTAGAAGGGGCCCGGAGTAGCAGGGGCCCGGAGTAGCAGGGGCCCGGAGCGGCCGGCGGCGGCCGGACGGTCAGCCGGCGAGGGCGTTCCGCAGCCGGTCCAGGGTGGCGCGCATGCCGGCCCGGTTGGCCGCGGGCCGCCGCTCCGGGGAGACCCCGGTGAAGACCTTGCCGAGCAGCTCGGCGAACGGCGCGCTGCGCCCGGTGCGCAGGTCCCGCCAGTACTCGGTGACCGTCGTCCCGCCGTTCCCGTCCGCCGCGAAGCGGTAGCCCCACTCGGCGATGGGGATCCCGAACGAGTCGACCCGGAAGGCGAATTCACGGTCCGGATCGGCGACCGTCACCCGGCAGGTGGTGAACCAGACGAAGAGCCCGCGGCGGTTGAACCCGACGAACCGCTCGCCCGCCCGGAGTGACCCCCGGCGGGCCCAGACCGCGCGGCACTCCGGGCTCCACTCGCCCGTCCGGCGCACCTCGCTGACGGCCCGGTACGCGGCGGCCGGCCCGGCCGCCACCGTGACGCTCTCCTCGACGCTCCACTCGCGGCCCATTGCGGCCCCTCCCCGATCGTTCCCGCCCGGTGTCGGCGCTTCTGCGCGCGTCAGTGACCGTACCGTCACGTTGCCGATCCGCCCAGAGCGGGTATCACCCTGTCAGGGGGTGCCGCCATGCGCGTGATCCACGAGATGAAGTTCGTCGGCCGGCTCGCCTCCGGTGCCGACGAATGGTCCTGCCCCGCCTGCGGACGCCGCGTCACCCTGCGCCGTCTGCCCGGACCCGAACTGACCGTCCTCGACCCGGGTGACGAGAGCGCCGTCCATGTCGGCGTCATCGAACCCGACGCCGGCGCGGCCGCCGCGGCCGAAAGGTACGGCCTCGGCCCCGTCCAGGAGATCCCCCGCCCGCCCCGCCCGGCCACCCCCGACGACGAGGACCGCCGCTGGCTCGCCGAGATCGGCATCGACTGGGACGGCGGCGCGGCGGCGTGAGGGGTCGTCGTTTCAGGAGCGTTCCTCGCGCCCGGCCGGCATCGCCCCCGTCAGCAGGAGCGGGGACAGGAGGTTGCGCAAGTCCGTCGTCACCCTGGCGATCTCCTCGTGGACGGCGATCTTCTCCGCCAGCCCCTCCAGCACAGCGGAGATTCCCGCCTCCTCCTCCGGGGGCGGAATGTTCACGGGGAACCGCAGGAGGGTCGCGACGGTGACGCTCGGGATCCCCACACTGCGGGAGCTCGACGCCTCGAACCACTTCCTGGCGAGTGGGCTGCCCAGGAAGTGGAGCAGATAGCGTTGTCGGCCGGGATCGTGGAGCCGCAGGCGCAGCAGGTTGCCGCTGAAGAGCCAGCCTTCCTCAGCCGCGGTGATCAGGGCCGACCGGCCCGGATCACCCGTGCGCGCGCAGACGATGTCGCCCGGGCTCAGGCGGTACGGCGCGATCTTGGCGGCCGCTTCCTGCGGAATGAAGGTCAGGTCGGTGGGGACGATCTGGCCCCGGTACCCGATGTTCATCGGACGCAGCAGTGGAATGCCACTGGCACCGCGGCTGGCCGGACTCGTCAGGTGTCCCGGCCCGGACTGGACGTCGCAGAGCTCGCCGAGTTCCACGGTCGTCCATCCGGACGGGAGCGGTCGTTCGGACAGGTGCGTCATGACATTCCGTTCAACAGGCGGCTGATCCGGGTGTCCACTTCCGCAGCCCGGAGGTGCAATCGGGTGAGTTCATCGCGGATTCGGTCGAGTTGGCCCGCGATCTCGGTCGAGTCGGGCACTTCGTCGGCGGGCTGAAGGAACCTGGTCGGGTCGAGACTGAAATCGGCGCCGCTGATCTCCGTGAAGGTGGCGCGGCGGCTCGACCAGCGAGATGTTCGGCCACCTGTGAATGCCTGTGGATCACTGAGCCAGGTCCGGTACTCCTCGGCGAGGCCCGACACGTCGGTCTCGGTCAGGACACGGAGCGTCCGCGTCTCCATCTCGCCCGCTTCGCGGGCGTCAATGAACAGGACGTCCGGCGGGGGTCCACCACCGGGCCTCCGGAGTATCCACAGGCAGACCCCGATGCCGGTGGTGCTGAAGAGGCCGGCGGGCAGCGAAATGATCCCTTCGACGGCGCCGGCTTCCAGTAGTCCGGCGCGGATCGCCTGCTCCCTGCCGCCGCGGAATGCGGCCCCGTTGGCCATGACGACGATCGCCCGCCCGTCGGGAGTGAGCGACGCCACGGCGTGCTGGATCCATCCCAGGTCCGCGTTGCGTTCGGGAGGCGCACCGAAGGGCCAGCTCTCCGATGCGAAGGGAGCGAGGACCGGGGACCGCATGCTGAACGGCGGATTCGTGAGGACGAGGTCGTGCTGATGCCGCTCGACCCGGTGTGGATTTCCGGGCAAGGACATGTCGATCGCGGTGTGCGCCTGGATGCCGTGCAGCTTCAGGTTCATCGCTGCGATCCGGCGGTGCTGTTCGTTGGGGGTGACGGCGCGAGCCGTGTACGGCGCAGCGGCCCGCTGCCGCCTGCCGAACTCGGTGAGCAACTCGCCCGAGCGGCAGAACGGGTCGTAGACACTGGTCGGCGAGTGGCCCTGGGCCGCGAGCTCGACCATGAGTCGTCGCAGCGACGGCGGAGTGACCAGCTGCTCCCCGCGTTTGCCGATGCGCTCGGTCTCGGCTTGGAGCAGCCGCTCGAAGGTGTCGCCGGCTTGGACGGTGCCGACGACCTCGTCGAGGATCCGGCAGGCCCTATCCAGTGACAACAGCTCAGCATCGCTGAACGGCCGGTCGGTCCTCGCGAGCAGTCCTTCGGTTCCGGATCCGACGACCTCCGTGACGGCGCGCGAGAGGCGCCGGCCCAAGCCGTGCGTGGTGAGGACGTCGTTGACGACGGACGGCCACGTGTCCGGGACGCAGCCACGAACGAACACCAGCGAGAGCAGGAGCTCCAAGTAGGTGTGCCACTGTCCGGTGCGCTGCCACGGCTCCGCCGGCCGGCCGAGCAGCGCCTGCGCCACACGGCCGGAAAGTGCGCTGTCCGGTACGTCGTCCGCTGTCAGCAGGCCCGCTGATCGACGGAACCGGTCCCCGTAGGTCGTCTCGGCTTCCTCGTCCGATGCGAGCGCGTTGGCGGGAACCGTCCGCCGGGACAGCCAGTTGGCCACGTCCTCGGCGTGAAACAGTTCGTCGTTGCCGACGCGCACCGGCCGGGGGTAGTCGGAGTGCCGCCTTTCCCAGTTGGTGACGGCGGGACGACGTACCCCGGCGTGCCTTGCGATCTCCGAACGGGAGATCAGGTGCTCGGAGTCGTCCGTCACGAGTTCCACCGCCTTCCGTCAGAACTGCGGGGCACGAAGCCCTGCGCAGGTGTCCTGGCGCTGCTTCAGCACGGTCGGCACTCGGTCCAGGCGCAGTGCCTCAACCGCCATGTCGGCGTCGAGGTGGGCCAGCAGCCGGCAGAGAGTCTCGTGGTCCGCCTCCAGGTGGCGGTGGTGGATCGGCTCGTGGTGACTGATCCGGTTGCGCAGCAGCATCATCGTCGTGAACTGCCGGTGGAGAGTGTCACGGCGTCCGGCGCCGCGAGCGAAGGCACGGTTCAGGGCGGGGACCCAGAACGTCCGGTCGTACCGCCGGGAAAGCAGCTTCACCCAGAACCCGAAGGAAAGCTCGGCGATCACGTCGTCCGTGGTGACCTGGCGACGGCTGATCCGGCGCCGGCACTTGGCACCGGCCTCGGCCACCAGCCGGGCACCGTCGGCGTCGAGCGGCGCCACGGTCCACCAGTCGGCGCGACCGTGCCTGCGCGTCAGGGCGCCGTGCAGGGCGTTCCGCAGTGCGACCTCCAGGCAGTGCAGGGGGCCGTAGAAGGCGGCCGAGACCTCGATGTTCCACCAGTACAGCCGTAAGGCCGCTTCCCGGCTGCCGGCGGCGGACTCGTACGGGCCGAGGCGCGGTTCGGACAGACTCCGTTGCATCCAGAACGGCCATTCGCCGGTGTTCACAAGGCCCCCCTGGGTGGACTGCGGGACCTTGAAGCCCCGGACAGGAGTGGTAATCTCGGTCGGGTAAGCCCCGGGTCGCCTCTGCATGCATGCCGCCCGGGGCACTGCTGTTTTCGCGTAGCGAACATGCCCGGAGTCGGCGCTCAAGCGCTACGACTCTCCGGCGCGCAGCGCCTTCCTCGCGGCCTTGACAGTACTGCACACCCTCTTGCTCGGCAAGCGCATTGTCTTGAGGTGGAATCTGTTAACCCCATGATTGGGCCGTGGCCTGGCTCTGATCCCGCTGCCGGCTCATGGGGGTGACTGGGTCCGGAGCGGTGCACTCCCGCGCGCCCGACGCTTCACGGTGGCCGGTCGCCCTTCCGGTGCTGGGCCGAGTGGCTGGTGTTCGCCGGGGTTTGGCGTAGCGCTCGGGGGCAGAACGTGCGGGTGCTGATCGGATGGCTCCGAGGTCTGGCCGGAAGCTGAATGATTGGATATATTCAGCCGAGTAGAGTCTGAATGAATTCATCCGCAGGGAGGCCGTGACATGGTGCAGCAGCAGGCAAGCGGGCCGCGTGAGGTGCGTGCGGCGCGGGGTACGGCGCTGACGACGCAGGGGTGGCAGCAGGAGGCGGCCCTGCGGATGCTGATGAACAACCTCGACCCCGAGGTGGCCGAGCACCCGTCGAAGCTGGTCGTCTACGGCGGCACCGGCAAGGCGGCGCGCGACTGGCGTTCCTTCGACGCCATGGTGAAGACGCTGCAGGGGCTGAAGCAGGACGAGACCATGCTGGTCCAGTCCGGGCGGCCGGTCGGCGTGATGCAGACGCACGAGTGGGCGCCGCGGGTCCTGATCGCCAACTCCAACCTGGTCGGCGACTGGGCCAACTGGGAGGAGTTCCGCCGGCTGGAGAGCCTCGGGCTCACCATGTACGGGCAGATGACCGCCGGGTCGTGGATCTACATCGGCACCCAGGGCATCCTCCAGGGCACCTACGAGACCTTCGCGGCCGTCGCCAACAAGCGGTTCAACGGCACGCTGGAGGGGACGATCACCCTCACCGCCGGCCTCGGCGGGATGGGCGGCGCCCAGCCGCTGGCCGTCACCATGAACGGCGGCGTGGCGATCTGCATCGACTGCGACCCGTCCCGGATCTCCCGCCGCATCGAGCACCGCTACCTGGACGTCGAGGCCAAGAACCTCTCGCACGCGCTGGAGCTGGCCACCGCCGCCCGCGACAAGAAGCAGCCGCTCTCCATCGGCCTGCTGGGCAACGCCGCCGAGCTGTTCCCGCAGCTGCTCGCGATGGACGCGCCGATCGACATCGTCACCGACCAGACCAGCGCCCACGACCCGCTGAGCTACCTGCCGCTCGGCGTCGCCTTCGACGACATGGCGACGTACGCGGCCGAGAAGCCCGCCGAGTTCACCCAGCGCTCGCGTGAGTCGATGGCCCGGCACGTCGAGGCGATGGTCGGCTTCCAGGACCGCGGCGCCGAGGTGTTCGACTACGGCAACTCGATCCGCGGCGAGGCCCAGCTGGCCGGTTACGACCGCGCCTTCGCCTTCCCCGGCTTCGTCCCCGCGTACATCCGCCCGCTGTTCTGCGAGGGCAAGGGCCCGTTCCGCTGGGCCGCCCTGTCCGGCGACCCCCAGGACATCCACAAGACCGACAAGGCCGTGCTCGACCTCTTCCCGGAGAACGAGTCGCTGCACCGCTGGATCAAGATGGCCCAGGAGAAGGTGCACTTCCAGGGCCTTCCGGCGCGCATCTGCTGGCTCGGCTACGGCGAGCGCGACAAGGCCGGCGAGCGCTTCAACGACATGGTCGCCTCCGGCGAGCTGTCCGCGCCGATCGTGATCGGCCGCGACCACCTGGACTGCGGCTCGGTCGCCTCCCCGTACCGGGAGACCGAGGCGATGCTGGACGGCTCCGACGCGATCGCCGACTGGCCGCTGCTCAACGCCATGGTCAACGTCGCCTCCGGCGCGTCCTGGGTCTCGATCCACCACGGCGGCGGCGTCGGCATCGGCCGCTCGATCCACGCGGGCCAGGTCACGGTGGCCGACGGCACCCCGCTGGCCGGCGAGAAGATCCGCCGGGTGCTCACCAACGACCCGGGCATGGGCGTCATCCGGCACGTCGACGCCGGCTACGACCGGGCCGACGAGGTCGCCGCCGAGCGTGGCGTGCGCATCCCGATGGGTGAGCTGTGAGCTTCGAAGAGATGTGGGCGGAGCTGCTCCCCGTGGGCCGCTCCGCCGCCTCCGGCGGCTACCGCCGCTTCGCCTGGAACTCCGCGGACGCCGAGTGCCGGGCCTGGTTCGAGGAGCAGGCCCGCAAGCGCGGCCTGACCTACGAGCTGGACCGCAACGGCAACCAGTGGGCCTGGCTCGGTGACCCGGCCGCCGGCGACGCGGTCGTCACCGGCTCCCACCTGGACTCCGTCCCGGACGGCGGCGCCTACGACGGCCCGCTCGGCGTGGTCTCCTCCTTCGCCGCGCTCGACGAACTGCGCAGCAGGAACGCCGCGCTCACCCGGCCGCTGGCGATCGTCAACTTCGGCGACGAGGAGGGCGCCCGGTTCGGCGTGGCCTGCATCGGCTCCCGTCTCACCGCCGGCGTGCTCGGCAGGGAGGCCGCGTACGAGCTGCGCGACGCCGACGGCGTCCGGCTGCCCGACGCGATGGAGAAGGCCGGCTACGACCCGGCCGCGATCGGCGCGGACGACGACCGGCTGGCCCGGATCGGCGCCTTCGTCGAACTCCACGTCGAGCAGGGCCGCTACCTGGCCGAGGACCAGCCGGTCGGCGTGGCCAGCGCGATCTGGCCGCACGGCCGCTGGCGGTTCGACTTCCACGGCGAGGCCAACCACGCCGGCACCACCCGGATCGAGGACCGCCGCGACCCGATGCTCACCTACGCCAACACCGTGCTCTCCGCGCGGAAGAAGGCGAAGCTGGCGGGCGCCCTGGCCACCTTCGGCAAGGTCGCCGTCGAGCCCAACGGCACCAACGCGATCGCCTCGCTGGTCCGCGGCTGGCTGGACTCCCGGGCCGCCGACGAGGCGACGCTCACCGGGCTGGTCGAGGAGATCGAGCGCGCCGCGTACGAGCGCGGCGAGCGCGACGGCGTCCGTGTGCAGCTGACCCGCGAGTCCTACACCCCGGTGGTGGACTTCGACGGGCCGCTGCGCGACCGGCTCGCCCGGCGGCTCAACCGGACCGGCACCCCCGGCGGCGTGCCGGTGCTGCCCACCGGCGCAGGACACGACGCCGGAATCCTGGCATCGGCGGTCCCGACCGCCATGCTGTTCGTACGTAACCCGAGCGGTGTCTCGCACTCCCCGGCCGAACACGCCGAGACGGCCGACTGCCTGGCCGGCGTCGCCGCCCTCGCCGACGTACTGGAGGACCTGGCGTGTCAGTAGGCCGTGCCGGAGGCGCGCAAACGACAACTTTCTGGGCGCAGTACGCCTGGCTGCCGCACGTCAACGGGCCGGTGGTCGAGCAGGACGTGCTGATCGCCACCGGCGCCGGCGGCCGGATCACCGGCGTGACGCCGGACAGCGGGCCCTGCCCGCCCGGTGCCGTCCGGCTGGAGGGGCTGCTGCTGCCCGGCCAGGCCAACGCGCACTCGCACGCCTTCCACCGGGCGCTGCGCGGCAACGTCCAGGTCGGCTCCGGCACCTTCTGGACGTGGCGCGACACCATGTACCGGTTCGCCACCGCGCTCGACCCGGACAGCTACCTGGAGCTCGCCACCGCCGTCTACGCCGAGATGGCGCTGGCCGGGATCACCGCGGTCGGGGAGTTCCACTACCTGCACCACGCCCCCGGCGGCGTCCGCTACGACGATCCGAACGCGATGGGCGAGGCGCTGATCGAGGCCGCGTCCCGGGCCGGCATCCGGATCACCCTGCTGGACACCTGCTACCTGTCCTCCGGCTTCGGCGCCGAGCCGACCAAGCCGCAGCTGCGGTTCAGCGACGGCGACGCCGACGCCTGGGCCGAGCGCGCCGACGCGCTGAAGCCGCGCGAGCACGCCCGGATCGGCGCCGCGATCCACTCGGTGCGGGCGGTACCGGCCGAGCAGCTCGGTACCGTCGCGCACTGGTCGGCGATGCGCAAGGCCCCGTTGCACGTCCACCTCTCCGAGCAGACCGCCGAGAACGACGCCTGCCTCAACGCGCACGGCGTCACCCCGACCCGGCTGCTCGCCGACCACGGCGCCCTGGGGCCGCGCACCTCCGCCGTGCACGCCACCCACCTCACCGAGGAGGACGTCAAGCTCCTCACCGACTCCTCGACCGTCATCTGCATGTGCCCCACCACCGAGCGGGACCTCGCGGACGGCATCGGCCCGGCCCGCCAGCTGGCCTCGGCCGGCTGCCCGGTCACCCTCGGCAGCGACAGCCACGCCGTCATCGACCCGTTCGAGGAGGCCCGGGCACTGGAGCTGGACGAGCGGCTGCGCACCCGCACGCGGGGGCACTGGACGGCGAACGCGCTGCTGCGGGCCGGCACGGAGGACGGGCACGCCTCGCTCGGCTGGCCGGAGGCCGGGCGGGTCGAGGCCGGCTCGCTGGCCGACTTCACCGTGATCACGCTGGACTCGGTGCGCACCGCGGGGCCGCCGCCCCGGCTCGGCGCCGAGATCGCGGTGTTCGCCGCCTCGGCCGCCGACGTGCGGCACGTGGTCGTCGGTGGCCGGCACGTGGTCAGGGACGGCGTGCACCAGCTGGTGCCGGACGTCCCGGGGGCCCTGCACTCGGCGATCGCCGCGCTGAGCTGCTGAGCCGTCGAACCTCCCTCAACTCCGGGGGCGGGCGGGGACCGATCCCGCCCGCCCCCGGGTCCATTTCGTTCGTGAAAGGTCCCACGTGAGCACCCCGAGCAGCCCGAAGACCGCCGGTATGCCGAGCACCCTGATCACCGGCATCGGAAGCCTGGTCACCAACGACCCCGCGCACGGTACCGGGCCGCTCGGCCTGCTCACCGACGCGGCCGTGGTGGTCGACGACGGCACGATCGCCTGGGTCGGCCCGGCCGCCGAGGCGCCGGCCGCCGACGAGCGCTTCGACGCCGCGGGCCGGGCGCTGCTGCCGGGCTTCGTCGACTCGCACGCCCACCTGGTCTTCGCGGGTGACCGCACCGCCGAGTTCAACGCCCGGATGTCCGGCCAGTCGTACAGCGCCGGGGGCATCCGCACCACGGTGGCCGCCACCCGGGCCGCGAGCGACGCCGAACTCGACGCCAACCTGGCCCGGTTCGTTCGCGAGGCACTGCGGCAGGGCACCACCGCGATCGAGTGCAAGTCGGGCTACGGGCTGACCGTCCAGGACGAGGCCCGGGCGCTGCGGATCGCCGCCTCCTACACCCCCGAGACCACCTACCTCGGCGCCCACGTCGTCGCCCCGGAGTACGCCGACGACCCGGCCGGCTACGTCGACCTGGTCACCGGCGACATGCTGGACGCCTGTGCGCCGTACGCCCGTTGGGTCGACGTGTTCTGCGAGAACGGCGCCTTCGACGGCGACCAGGCGCGGGCCGTCCTGACCGCCGGGATCGAGCGCGGGCTCACCCCCCGGGTGCACGCCAACCAGCTCTCCTACGGGCCGGGCGTGCAGCTCGCCGTCGAGCTGGGGGCGGCCTCCGCCGACCACTGCACCCATCTGACGGACGAGGACGTGGCCGCGCTGGCCGGTTCGGCGACGGTGGCCACCCTGCTGCCCGGCGCGGAGTTCTCCACCCGCGCCGCCTACCCGGACGCACGCCGGCTGCTCGACGCGGGCGCCGTGGTCGCGCTCTCGACCGACTGCAACCCCGGCTCCAGCTTCACCAGTTCGATGGCGTTCTGCATCGCGGTCGCGGTGCGGGAGATGGGGATGACGCCGGACGAGGCGGTCTGGGCCGCCACCGCGGGCGGTGCGCACGCGCTGCGGCGCTCGGACGTCGGGACGGTGTCGGTGGGCGCCCGGGCCGACCTCCAGCTGCTGGACGCGCCCTCGCACGTCCACCTCGCCTACCGGCCGGGCGTGCCGCTGACGGCGGCGGTCTGGCGGGCGGGCGTGCGGGAGGTCTGAGCCGCGGCCCCCGCGCCCCGGGCGGGGCGCGGGGGAGCGCCGGTCAGGAGAGGCCCAGGGAACGCTTCAGGAACTCCAGCTGGTGGTGGTGGAGGTTCTCCGCCACCACCTCGTCGGCGGGGGTGTGGGTGGTGCCGCCGAGCGGCAGGAGCTCGTGCGGGCGGCCGGCGGCGAGCAGGGCGGCGGAGAGCCTCAGGGCGTGCACGGGGAACACGTTGTCGTCGGCGAGGCCGTGGACCAGCAGCAGCGGTCGGCGCAGAGCGGGCGCGTCACCGATCAGCGAGCAGGCGTCGTAGCGCCCGGGGTGCTCGTCCGGGTGGCCGAGGAAGCGCTCCTGCCAGTGGGTGTCGTAGAGCCGCTGGTCGGTGGGGGCCGCCCCGGCGACGGCGGCGTGGAAGACGTCCGGGCGCCGCAGGACGGCGAGCGCGGCGAGGTAGCCGCCGTAGGACCAGCCGCGGATGGCGACCCGGTCGAGGTCGAGCAGCCCGGGCCGCAGGCGGGCGGCCGCGTGCAGGGCCTCGACCTGGTCCTCCAGGGCCGGGGTGGCCTTGTCCCCGAAGATCTCCTTCTCCCAGCGGGGGCCGCGCCCCGGGGTGCCGCGGCCGTCGACGGCCAGGACGGCGAAGCCCTGGTCGGCGAACCACTGCGAGACGAGGTCCCACCAGGCGCCGCCGGTGGTGACCTTCTGCAGCGCGGACCCGCCGTACGGGTCGAGCAGGACGGGCAGCGGGCCGTCCCCGGGGCGGTGGCCGGCCGGCAGGAAGAGCGCGGCGCGCAGCTCGCGCGGGCCGAGGCGGAGCGGTTCGGGGCGTGCGGCGAGGACGGGCGGCTGCGCGTACGAGGTCACCGGGAGCGCCGGCCGGCCGTCGCGCCGGACGGTGGTCCGGCCGGCGGGGGCTCCGGGCAGCCGGGTGGTGAGGACGAGCGTGCCGCCGCGCAGCACGCCGGTGTGGAGGCCGGGCCCGTCGCTCAGCCGCCGGAGGCCGTCGGCGGGGTCGTAGCACCACAGGTGGGTCTCGGTTGGCTCGTCGGTGGCGGTGAACAGCACCCGCTCGCCGTCCGTCCCGAGCACCGCGCGCAGCTGGAGCCCGTCCGGGGTGACGGGCCTGCCGTCGACGGTGAGGTGCCGGGTGTCGCCGTGGTCGGCGGAGCCGACCGGTGCGCCGCCCGCGGTGCGGGCCGGCAGGCCGGGGACGAGCTCGACCCAGTGCTCGTCGCGCTGCTCGGCGAGCAGCCGGGTGGTGCCGTCCGGGTCGATCGCGAGCGTGCGGACGGTGCGCTGGTCGCGGCTCTGCACGGCGGCGTACGGGCCGTGGCCGTCCCAGCCGGCGGCGGGCAGGTACTCGTACGCCGCCCGGTCCCAGCGGACCTCGGTACGGCCGCCGTCGAGGCCGAGCAGCCAGAGCGAGACGTCCGCGTTGGCGGTGCCGGCCAGCGGGTAGCGGATGACGCGCGGCCGCTGCTGCGGGTTGGCCGGGTCGGCGAGGTGGAGGCGGCTGAGCGGACGTTCGTCGACCCGGGCCGCGAGCAGCCCGGTGCCGTCCGGGGACCACCAGTGGCCGCGGGTGCGGAACATCGACTCGGCGGCGACGTGGTCGGCGACCCCGTACGCGACCTCCTGGGCCTCGGGTTCGGCGAGCGCGCGGTCGTCGGCGCCGTCCGCCCCGACCACGCGCAGGGCGCCGTCGCCGGCGTAGGCGATCCGGCGGCCGGCCGGGTCTAGGCGCGGGTCGTACACCGCGGTGGCGGTGGGGACGCGCCGGACGGTGCCGTCGGTGGTGTCGGCGAGCCAGAGTGCGCCGCCGAGGGCGAAGGCGGCGAGCCGGCCGGCGGCGTCGGTGCTGAAGGAGGTGATGCCGGTGCCCAGGACCCGGGCCCGTTCGCGGCGGATGCGCTCGGCCTCGGGGACTTCGCCGCCGGGATCGCCGAGCGCCGCGGGATCGGCGACCAGCCGCTCCCCGCCAGTGGCGGTGTCCAGCGCCCAGAGGCAGCCGACCGGGTCGTCGCCGGCCCGGCTGCGCAGGAACAGCACGGTGCGGCCGTCGGCGGAGACGGCCGGGTGGGCGGGGGCGCCCAGGGTGAAGCGGCGGGTGCGGGCGAGCTGGCGGGGGAGGGTGTCGGTCGGCATCCGGACACCGTAGGCAGAAAGGGGCCGGGCGCGCTCGGGAAAACGGCTTCCGGTCGGGCGGGACCGGTGCGGGTGCCCCGTGCGGGCGCGCCCGGAAACACGGCCGGGGCCGGTGCGGATCTCAGGAATCCGCACCGGCCCCGGAGGCAGTGCCAGGTCGGCTGGGCGTCAGTGCACGTCGCCCATCAGCTTCACGACCTTCTTGCGGTACAGCGCCAGCCCGATGCCGGCCACGATGGCCATGGCGCCCTGGACCGCGAAGTACCCGGTGGATCCGACGACCTTGTCGCCCAGGACCAGCTGGAAGATCGCCGCGACGCAGTCACCGGCGGTGACGGCGAGGAACCAGACACCCATCATCTGGCTGGCGTACTTCGCCGGGGCCAGCTTGGTGGTGACGGAGAGGCCGACCGGGGAGAGGGTCAGCTCACCGACGGTCTGGACCAGGTAGACCAGGGCCAGCCAGAGCGGGGTGACCTTGGTGCCGCCCGCGGCGGCGGCCATCGCCATCATCATGACCAGGAAGGACGCGCCGATCATCAGCAGACCGAAGGCGAACTTCATGGTGGTGCTGGGGTTCTTGCCCTTGCGGGACAGGGCCACCCAGAGCCAGGCGAAGACCGGGGCCAGCGCCATGATGTACAGCGGGTTCAGCGACTGGAACCAGGTCGACGGGAAGTTGAACCCGAACAGCGTGGACGCGGTGTTCTCGTCCGCGAAGATGCTCAGGGTCGAGCCGGACTGGTCGTAGATCATCCAGAACACGGCGGCGGCGACGAAGAACCAGATGTAGCCGCTCATCCGGGACTGCTCGGTCTCGTCGAGGTCCTTGTCGCGCTTCACCTTGGCGAAGACGAACACCGGGATCGCGATGCCCGCGATCGACAGCGGCCAGATCGCCCAGTTGATGGTGAAGTGACCGGTCAGCGCGACGACGGCGTAGAACACCGTGGCCACGGCGAGCCAGAGGCCGGCCTTCTTGAAGATCGCGCTCTTCTCGGCCGCCGAGATCGGCGAGGTCACCACGTCGCTCTTGGCGCTCAGGTGACGGGTGCCGAGCAGGAACTGGCCCAGGCCGAGCGCCATGCCGACGCCGGCGAGGGCGAACCCGAGGTGCCAGTTGACGCTCTGGCCGACGGTGCCGATGACCAGCGGGGCGGCGAAGGCACCGAGGTTGATGCCCATGTAGAAGATCGTGAAGCCACCGTCGCGACGCGGGTCGTTCGGACCGTCGTAGAGGTGGCCGACCATCGTCGAGATGTTCGCCTTGAGCAGGCCGGAGCCGATCGCGATGAACGCGAGGCCGACGAAGAACGACACGCCGGCCGGGATCGCCAGCAGGAAGTGGCCGATCATGATGATCGAGCCGCCGACCGCCACGGTCTTGCGGGCGCCGAGGAAGCGGTCCGCGATCCAGCCGCCCGGCAGGGCGAGCAGGTAGACCATGGCCGTGTACACGCTGTAGACGGCGGCGGCGACGGCCGCCTTCATGCCGAGGCCGCCCTCAGCGACGGAGGCCGTCATGTAGAGCACCAGCAGGGCGCGCATGCCGTAGTAGCTGAAGCGCTCCCACATCTCGCTCATGAAGAGAGTGGCGAGTCCACGGGGGTGCCCGAGGAAGGTCTTGCCGCTGGGAGAGGCCGGCCGGAGGCCGGCGTCCAGGGTCGTAGACGCCATGTGTAGGGGTTCCTTGCCTGACAGCGTCCGCCAAGGGGGGTGGCGGCGGACGTGGACGGAACCACTCTACGTGGCGATATTTGGCGTCATCAGCTGACAAAAGACACCAATTAGGTATGGCGATGGCAAAGCCCGCGACAGATCCGCCTGGCTAATCAATGGTAGAGGCGACTTAAATCCTTCGGTTGCAAGATCGAAGCGCAGAATCTTCGCCGAACAGGCGGTCGGGACATGGTCGTTGAGCGGTGATCGCCGTCCGTATAACGATCACGCTCTGTGAACTAGCTCACAGCGCCAAAGGGGTTACCCCGGCGGACTACCATCACCACATGACCTGTGTGCTGCTCGCCGAGGACGATCCGGCGATCTCCGAACCGCTCGCCCGGGCCCTGCGACGCGAGGGCTATGAGGTGCTCGTCCGCGAGGACGGTCCGACCGCACTGGCCGCCGGACTCACCGAGGAGGTCGACCTCGTCGTCCTCGACCTCGGCCTGCCGGAGATGGACGGCCTGGAGGTCTGCCGCCGCCTGCGTGCCGACGGCAAGAGCTGCCCCGTCCTGGTGCTCACCGCCCGCGCCGACGAGGTGGACACCGTGGTCGGCCTGGACGCCGGAGCCGACGACTACGTCACCAAGCCCTTCCGGCTCGCCGAGCTGCTGGCCCGGGTCCGCGCCCTGCTCCGGCGCGGCAACGTCGACCAGCTCACCACCGGCGCGCACGGGGTGAAGATCGACATCGAGTCGCACCGCGCCTGGCTCGGCGAGGAGGAGCTGACCCTCTCCGCCAAGGAGTTCGAGCTGCTGCGGGTGCTGGTCCGGGACGCCGGCCGGGTGGTCACCCGCGAGGAGATCATGCGCCAGGTCTGGGACACCACCTGGTGGACCTCGACCAAGACGCTGGACATGCACATCTCCTGGCTGCGCAAGAAGCTCGGCGACGACGCGGCCAACCCCCGCTACATCGCCACCGTGCGCGGGGTCGGCTTCCGCTTCGAGAAGAATTAGCCGCGACACGGATCCATCCCCCGCAGGGGGTTCGCAACACCACGGGGAGCGGCAGCGTGAAACGCCGGATGATCAACTCGCTGCTGGGCGTCGTCCTGGTGGTGGTCGTGGTGTTCTGCGTACCGCTCGCCCTGGTCGAGAAGCGCACCATCGTCAACTCGGCCCAGGACCGGGTGGACGCCGCCGCCGTCCGGGTCCTGGCCCTGGTGGAGAACCGGCTCGCCGCGGGCGAGCCGGTCACCGGTGACAAGTTCGTCAACCAGGTCACCGACGGCCAGTACGTCGAGGTGGACATCCCCGGCCAGACCCCCGTCTCCAGCGGCGAGCGGCCGGCCGGGAACCACCTGCTGAAGGCCGTCGAGCAGGGCGCCAGCGGTGAGACAGTCACCGTCGAGCAGTCCCGGGAGGCGGTCGACCACGAGATCGCCAACATGCTGCTGCTGCTCGGCGTGGTCGCCCTGCTCGCCGTCCAGGCCGCCGTCGCCCTCGCCGTCTGGCAGGCCAAGCGGCTCGCCCGCCCGCTCACCGACCTCGCCGAGACCGCCGAACGGCTCGGCTCCGGCGACCCCCGCCCGCGCGACCGCCGCTACGGGGTGCCCGAGCTCGACCGGGTCGCCGAGGTGCTGGACGTCAGCGCCGAGCGGATCGCCCGGATGCTCACCGCCGAACGCCGGCTCGCCGCCGACGCCTCGCACCAGCTGCGCACCCCGCTCACCGCGCTCTCCATGCGGCTGGAGGAGATCACTGCGCTCGCCGAGGAACCGGAGACCGTCAAGGAGGAGGCGACCATCGCCCTCCAGCAGGTCGAGCGGCTCACCGACGTCGTCCAGCGGCTGCTCACCACCCAGCGCGACCCGCGCAGCCCCACCGCCGTCGCCTTCGACCTGGACGACGTGGTCAAGCAGCAGGTGGAGGAGTGGGGCCCGTCGCTGCGCGGCACCGGCCGGGTGCTCCAGCTGGAGGGCCTGCGCGGGGTCACCGCGGTCGGCACCCCGGGGACGGTGGCACAGGTGCTCGCCACCCTGATCGAGAACTCGCTGATGCACGGCGCCGGGACGATCACGCTGCGGGTGCGGCCGTCCGGGACGTCCGTGGTGGTCGAGGTGCAGGACGAGGGCGCCGGGGTGCCGCCGGAGCTGGGCAACCGGGTCTTCGAGCGCGCGGTCAGCGGGCGCAACTCGACCGGCATCGGCCTGGCCGTCGCCCGCGACCTCGCGGAGGCGGACGGCGGCCGGCTCGAACTGCTGTCGCTGAAGCCGGCGGTGTTCGCGCTCTTCCTGGGGCGGAGCCGCAGGGACGACTAGCAGTCCGGGGCGGAGCCGCAGGGATCGACCGGCGCGGCCTGGGGCGGCAGGTGCGGAAATCAGCTCCTCTCAGCGGTGGCTGACCCGGAAGCAGGCCACGTCGTACTGGGAGGTCTCGCTGTAGTGCTGGCCTCCGGTGCCGCCGTTGGCGCTGTTGATGCCGGGTTCGTTGAACGGCGAGCCGGGTGAGCCGGCGGCGTGGCCGGGAGTGGTCCCGCCGGCCGCCTCGATGTCCTGGCAGGACTGGCTCGGCTGACCGGTGCCGCCGGGGTTGGCCGCGGCCACGGCGGTGGCGGCGCCGCCGAGGCAGAGCAGAGCGGAGAGGATGCCTGCGGCTACGGAGCGAAGCATCGTGCCCTCCTGGTGAAGGTGTTTCGGGTAAGTCCTACCCACCAGGTAGTACGCCGAGCTGGCGCATAAGACTCATCACGTCCCACTGCCACCAGCCCTCGCAGATCATGCCGTCGCGGAAGCGGAAGGTCGTCGTCCCGCGCCCGACCACCGACTTGCCGGTGGACGGCACTCCCATGTAGTCGGCCTTCTGCGTGGCGTGCCAGGTCCACCGGGTGGCGACCTCGTCGCCGTCGGCGATCTGGCTCTCGATCGCGAAGGTGAAGTCGAAGGCTCCGACGTAGCCGCTGCAGCGCTCCTTGAACGCGGCCGGGCCGACCGCGTCACCCTCGCTGCCGTAGTCGTGGTCGCAGTAGTCGGAGGTCATGAGCTCGTCGATCACGCCGAGGTTGCCCCTGGAGATCTCCTCCAGCAGCCGGGTCGCGGCGGCCTTGTTGAACTGCGTGTCGCGGACCACGTCCAGGTCGGTGAAGGTCGGCGGCTCTTCGCAGAGCGCGACCATCTCCCGGAAGATCCGGTCGGTCTCGGGCAGGTGGGAGTTCTTCATGGCCTCCTCGTACGAGGCGAACTCCACGATCTCCACGACGTGCTTGGTGTCGGAGCGGTCCGTGGCGACCACCGCGTGGCCGGCGGTCCGCCTGCCCCTGGTCTGCTCGGCCCAGCTGTCCATGAGCCGGTTGAGGTCGTCCAACCTGTCGGTCTTGCAGTCGATGATCTGGACGAACGCCATGGCGAACCTCCTGGGTACCCCCCGTGGCCTCGATCGTCCGCAAGCCGCGCTCGCCCCCGGTAACCACTGTCCTCTTGCCGGGACGGGCCGGGCAACCGGAGACGGGCCCTACTCGGCCTTGGCGTACCGGATCTCCTCGGCGGCCAGCATGAGTTCGGCCTGCGCCGCCAGCCCGCTGCCGGGCTCCGGGGCGGTGGCCGGCTCGGGGATGGCTGTGAACACCCAGGTCCGGTACGAGATGAAGCGGAACACCGTGGCCACCGCGAGACCTGCCACCTTGGCGGCCAGCTGCTCGAAGTGCGAGTCGAGGCCCAGCACGTAGACGGAGAAGCCCAGCACGCCGGTCTCGATGAGCATCCCGGCACCGCTGAACAGCAGGAAGAGCGTGATCTCGCGCTTGCGGGAGGCGGCGTCGCGGTCCCGGTACAGCCAGTAGCGGTAGCCGAGGTAGTTGGTGGCGATGGCGACCAGCGTCGCGGCGATGTTGGAGCGCAGGGACGCCAGGTGCAGGCCGTTGATGCAGATCCAGAAGACGGCGAAGTTGACCACCACGCCGCTGAGGCCGACGAAGCCGAACTTCACCACCTCGCCCGACAAGCCGCGCAGTTTCTGCACCAGCGAGGGGTTCGACGCTTCGGTCGTCGCCATACCGGGCTGCCTCCATGTACCTGCGGACGAGGGACCCGGAGCGGGGGTGCTCGGCCGGCCCTTGAGCCCTGCGTGCACGCACATGATCGGACCACGCGTACCAGGACCTAGCGGTCCAGGCTACCCGCTTCCGCCGTTCGGCTCAGCCCCGCGGGCCCCGTGCTCTCCGGGACGCCCTCCGGCGGCGGAGCGGTTCCACGGGCTCCCACCGGCCCGGATATCCTGGCGGGGTGACTTCCCCGGGCAATGCGAATTTTCCAGTGGTGGGCATGATCGGCGGCGGGCAGTTGGCCCGCATGGCACACCAGGCGGGCATCCCGCTCGGGGTCAGGTTCAAACTCCTCGCCGACACGCCCCAGGACTCCGCCGCACAGGTGGTTTCCGACGTCGTCCTCGGTGACTACCGCGATCTCGACACGCTTCGCCGCTTCGCGGCCGGCTGCGACGTGATCACCTTCGACCACGAGCACGTGCCGACCGAGCACCTGCGGGCGCTGCAGGCCGACGGCGTTGCCGTCCGGCCCGGCCCGGAGGCACTGGTCAACGCCCAGGACAAGGGCGTGATGCGGGCGAAGCTCGACTCCATCGGCGTGCCCTGCCCCCGGCACCGGATCGTCGCCGACCCGGCCGACGTCACCGCCTTCGCGGCGGAGGGCGACGGTTACCCGGTCGTGCTGAAGACCGTCCGCGGCGGCTACGACGGCAAGGGCGTCTGGGTCGTCGACGACGAGCAGGAGGCGCAGGCGCCGTTCCTGGCCGGCGTCGCGGTGCTGGCCGAGGAGAAGGTCGACTTCGTCCGCGAGCTGGCCGCCAACGTGGTCCGCTCGCCCAGCGGCCAGGCCGTCGCCTACCCGGTGGTGGAGAGCCTCCAGGAGAACGGCGTCTGTGCCGAGGTCACCGCCCCGGCCCCGGACCTCGACCCCGCGCTGTCGGACGAGGCCCAGCAGCTGGCCCTGCGGATCGCCGGCGAGCTGGACATCACCGGCCACCTCGCGGTCGAGCTGTTCCAGACCAGGGACGGCCGCATCCTGGTCAACGAGCTGGCCATGCGCCCGCACAACTCCGGGCACTGGACCCAGGACGGCGCCGTCACCTCGCAGTTCGAGAACCACCTGCGGGCGGTCCTCGACCTGCCGCTCGGCGACCCCCGGCCGCGCGCCAGGTGGACCGTCATGGTCAACGTCCTCGGCGGCGACTACCCGGACATGTACCACGCCTTCCTGCACTGCATGGCCCGTGACCCGGGCCTGCGGATCCACATGTACGGGAAGGACGTGAAGCCCGGCCGCAAGGTCGGCCACGTCAACGTCTTCGGGGACGACCTCGACGACGTCCGCGAGCGCGCCCGTCACGCGGCCGCCTACCTGCGAGGAACGATCACCGAATGACCTCCCCCCTTGTCGGCATCGTGATGGGCTCGGACTCCGACTGGCCCGTGATGGAGGCCGCCGCCCAGGCCCTCGACGAGTTCGAGATCCCCTACGAGGTGGACGTCGTCTCCGCGCACCGGATGCCGCGCGAGATGGTCGCGTACGGCGAGAAGGCGCACACCCGCGGGCTGAAGGCGATCATCGCCGGTGCCGGCGGCGCGGCCCACCTGCCGGGCATGCTGGCTTCGGTCACCCCGCTGCCGGTCATCGGCGTGCCGGTGCCGCTGCGCTACCTGGACGGCATGGACAGCCTCCTGTCGATCGTCCAGATGCCGGCCGGCGTGCCGGTGGCCACCGTCTCGGTGGCGGGCGCGCGCAACGCGGGCCTGCTGGCGGTGCGGATGCTGGCGGCGTTCGACCCGGAGCTGACCGAGCGGATGACCGACTTCCAGGCCGAGCTGAACAGCCAGGCCACCGAGAAGGGGAAGAAGCTGCGGGCCAAGGTGGCGGGTTCCCCCTCCTTCGGCTTTGGAAAGTAGTCACATCGGATACAACAGCTCGTATGACCTCTGAGCTGCTGGACTCCTCCACCCCGTCGGACTCCGCCGCACTGCTGGAGCGTGCCCGGGCCGTCCTCCGCGACACCCCCGTGGTGGACGGCCACAACGACCTCCCCTGGGCGATGCGCGAGCAGGCCGGTTACGACCTCGACGCGGTCGACCTGGCCGCCGACCAGCGCGACCGCCTGCACACCGACCTCGCCCGCCTCGCCGCGGGCGGGGTCGGCGCGCAGTTCTGGTCCGTCTACGTCCCCTCCCGGCTGGCCGGGGACCACGCGGTCAGCGCCACCCTGGAGCAGATCGACTTCGTCCGGGCCCTGGCCGGGCGCTTCCCCGACCGGCTGCGGCTCGCGGCCACCGCCGCCGACATGGAGGCCGCCCGCGCCGAGGGCCGGATCGCCTCCCTGATGGGCGCGGAGGGCGGCCACTCCATCGACTGCTCGCTCGCCACCCTGCGGGCCCTCCACGCGCTCGGCGTCCGGTACCTGACGCTCACCCACAACGACAACACCCCGTGGGCCGACTCCGCCACCGACAAGCCGGCCGCCGGAGGCCTGACCCCGTTCGGCGAGGAGGTCGTCCGGGAGATGAACCGGCTCGGCATGCTGGTCGACCTCTCGCACGTCTCCGCCGACACCATGCGCGACGCGCTGCGGGTCAGCGAGGCGCCGGTGCTCTTCTCGCACTCCTCCTCGCGCGCCGTCTGCGATCACCCGCGCAACATCCCGGACGACGTGCTCGCGCAGCTGCCCGCCAACGGCGGCGTCGCGATGGCCACCTTCGTGCCCAAGTTCATCCTGCCCGCCGCCATCGAGTGGACCGCCGCCGCCGACGAGAACATGCGCGCCCACGGCTTCGACCACCTCGACACCACCCCGGCCGGCATGGCCTGCCAGCGCGCCTTCGAGGAGGCCAACCCGCGCCCGGTCGCCACCCCGGCCACCGTGGCCGACCACCTCGACCACATGCGCGAGGTGGCCGGTGTCGACCACATCGGCATCGGCGGCGACTTCGACGGCACCGCCTTCCTCCCGGCCGGGCTCGACGACGTGGCCGGCTACCCCAACCTGATCGCCGAGCTGCTGCGGCGCGGCTGGTCGGAGACCGACCTCGGGAAGCTCACCTGGCACAACGCGGTGCGCGTCCTGCGCGACGCCGAGGCCGTCGCCCGCGACCTCCAGGCCACCCGCGGCCCGTCCATCGCCACCATCGGCCGGCTGGACGGCTGAGCCGTTGGCTCTGCCCCCCGGGGCGGACGGGAGCGTGACCGGTGTGGAGGACACCCCGGAAACCCTGCTGGGCACAGGCGAATTCGCCTGTCGGTCACGGCTCCCGTCCGGTAGCGGGTCAGCCGAGCAGCGGGATCTCGATGGCCGGGCACCTGTCCATCACCATCGCGACCCCGGCGGCCGTGGTCCGCTCGTAGGCGGCCTCGTCGACCACGCCGAGCTGGAACCAGACCGCCTTCGCCCCGGCGGCGACCGCCTGGTCGGCCACCTCGCCGGCCAGGTGGCTGTTCACGAAGACGTCCACGACGTCGACCTCGAACGGGATCTCGGCGAGCGAGGAGTACCCCCGCTCGCCGAGGACCGTCTCTGCCTTGGGATGGACGGGCACGATGCGCTTGCCGTAGCGCTGGAGGACGCGGGCGACACCGTGGGCCGCGCGGGCGGTGTTGGTGGAGAGGCCGACCACCGCCCAGGTGTCGCCCCGGGCGGTGAGGATGTCGCGGACCGTCGCGTCGTCGCCGTAGCTCGTCATGCCGGTGACAACTGAGCGCCGGCGCCCCGGATTCCCCGGGGCCGGGGCCGCTAGCTCGGGCGGCCGAGCGCCCGGTACGTCCAGCCGGCCGCGCGCCAGGCGTCGGCGTCCAGGGCGTTGCGGCCGTCCAGCAGGCGGCGCTCGGCGACCACCGCGCCCAGCTCCTCCGGGGCGAGGGCGCGGAACTCCTGCCACTCGGTGAGGTGCAGCACCACGTGCGCGCCCTCGGCGGCCTCCAGCGGCGAGTCCGCGTAGGCCAGGCCGGGGAACATCTTGCGGGCGTTGTCCATCGCCTTCGGGTCGTACACCGTGACCTGGGCGCCCTGGAGCTGGATCTGGGCGGCCACGTTGAGCGCGGGCGAGTCCCGGATGTCGTCCGAGTTCGGCTTGAAGGCGGCGCCGAGGACGGCGACCCGGCGGCCGAGGAAGCCGCCGTCGCACTGCTCGCGGGCCAGCTCGACCATTCGGGAGCGGCGGCGCATGTTGATCGAGTCGACCTCGCGCAGGAAGGTCAGCGCCTGGTCGGCGCCCAGCTCACCGGCCCGGGCCATGAACGCGCGGATGTCCTTGGGCAGGCAGCCGCCGCCGAAGCCGAGGCCGGCGTTGAGGAACTTGCGGCCGATCCGCTCGTCGTGGCCGAGCGCGGTGGAGAGCAGCGTCACGTCGGCGCCGGCGGCCTCGCAGACCTCCGCCATCGCGTTGATGAACGAGATCTTGGTGGCCAGGAAGGAGTTGGCGGCGGCCTTGACCAGCTCGGCGGTGGCGTAGTCGGTGACCACGAACGGCACCCCGGCCGCGATCGGGTCCGCGTACACCTCGCGCAGGAGCTGCTCGGCGCGCCCGCCGCGCGTGCCGACCACGATCCGGTCCGGTCGCAGGGTGTCCTGGACGGCGAAGCCCTCGCGCAGGAACTCCGGGTTCCAGGCGAGCTCGGCGCCCTCCCCGACCGGGGCCAGCGCGGCCAGCCGCTCGGCCAGCCGGCTCGCCGAGCCGACCGGGACGGTGGACTTGCCGACCACCAGCACCGGACGGGTCAGGTGCGGGGCGAGGGCGTCGATCGCGGCGTCCACGTACGACATGTCGGCGGCGAACTCGCCCTTGCGCTGCGGGGTGTTGACGCAGACGAAGTGCACGTCGCCGAACTCCGCGGCCTCCTGGGCGGAGGTGGTGAAGCGCAGCCGGCCGGTCGAACCCTCGTGGCCCACCACGTGCTTGAGCAGCAGCTCGGACAGCCCCGGCTCGTACATCGGGACCCGGCCGGCGCTCAGCGTGGCGATCTTCTCCGGGTCGACGTCCAGCCCCAGCACCTCGAAGCCGAACTCCGCCATGGCGGCGGCGTGGGTGGCGCCGAGATAACCGGTGCCGATCACGGAGATGCGGAGGGCCACGGGTTCCCCTTTGCGGAATCTCGACCTGGGCGGGTGCGTGCGGACATGACGTGCGAGCACCGATGCTATCCGCCCGTACGGGTGCCGCCCAGGCGGTCCCGGCACCACCGGGTTTTCGGCCGTGGGGAGCGTGGTTTCCGGGCAGGACGCGGAGCGCGGTGCCGGGCGGGGGGGCGATCTCGGCCGAACCCCGGCGCGTGAGGTGTGACCGGCGGCACAATGCGCGCATGGATTCGAACCCGGAGAGCACGGACGAACCCGAGGGCGCCCGGGAGGCGGCCGGGCTCAGCCTTGCGTTCGGCGGCTTCGACACCCGGGACGGCCGGAGCGCCGTCCTGATGGCCGGGTGCCCGGCCGCGCAGCTCTGGGAGGCGATGCGCAACGACCGGATGCCGCAGTACTTCGAGGAGCACCGGACGGGCGACACCCTCGGCGCGGACGTCGACCGAACCTAGGCAGCCGCAGGTCGGAGCCCTAGGATCTACTTAACGGTAGCTAACTGACTTCACTCCTTCATCACACGAACGAGGCGGGAATCATGGCGGGCAGCGCAGGAGCGGCGGACTTCGATCTCTTCCGGATCTCCGAGGAGCACGAGATGCTCCGTGAGGCGGTGCGTTCGCTGGCCGAGGCGAAGATCGCTCCGTTCGCGGCGGAGGTGGACGAGCAGGGTCGGTTCCCGCA
>NZ_JAGIYX010000050.1:0-42204 GCF_017813315.1 Kitasatospora sp. RG8 | reverse complement strand
CGTCCAGAAGTACGGCGTCACCATCCTCTACACCGCCCCCACCGCGATCCGCACCTTCATGAAGTGGGGAGACGACATCCCCGCCAAGTTCGACCTCTCCTCCCTGCGGGTCCTGGGCAGCGTCGGCGAGCCGATCAACCCCGAGGCCTGGATCTGGTACCGCGAACACATCGGCGCCGGCAAGACCCCGATCGTCGACACCTGGTGGCAGACCGAAACCGGCGCCATCATGATCAGCCCACTCCCCGGCGTCACCGAGACCAAGCCCGGCTCCGCCCAACGCGCCCTGCCCGGCATCGCCGCCACCGTCGTCGACGACGAGGCCCGCGAGGTCCCCAACGGCTCCGGCGGCTACCTCATCCTCACCGAACCCTGGCCCTCCATGCTGCGCACCATCTGGGGCGACGACCAGCGCTACATCGACACCTACTGGTCGCGCTTCGAGGGCCGCTACTTCGCGGGTGACGGCGCCAAGAAGGACGAGGACGGCGACATCTGGCTGCTCGGCCGGGTCGACGACGTCATGCTGGTCTCCGGCCACAACATCTCGACCACCGAGGTCGAGTCGGCCCTGGTCGGCCACCCGTCCGTCGCCGAGTCCGCCGTGGTCGGCGCCACCGACGCCACCACCGGCCAGGCCATCGTCGCCTTCGTCATCCTGCGCGGCACCGCCACCGAGAGCCCCGAGCTGGTCGAGGAACTGCGGGCGCACGTCGGCCGCACCCTGGGCCCGATCGCCAAGCCGAAGCAGGTCAAGGTGGTCGGCGAGCTGCCGAAGACCCGCTCCGGCAAGATCATGCGCCGCCTGCTGCGCGACATCGCCGAGGGCCGCGAGGTCGGCGACACCACCACGCTGGCCGACAGCACGGTGATGAACCTGATCCAGTCCCAGCTCCCGCCCGCGGGCAGCCAGGGCTGACACACCACCGCGAACGGCGGTGCACCGGGCGGCCACAACCACCCGGTGCACCGCCGTTGGCGTACCCCCCTCCCGCCGGAAATGGCAGGCGCCGGCCGGCCTACCCGTCCGACGCCGAACCGCGCCCGGCCTCCGCGGCCCCAACGACGACCGCCCCCCGCGGCCCCAGCGATGTCCGCGGCAGACAGACGGGTGACTGAACCGTTCATCGGTCGCGCTCGACCGGGCTGCCCCGTCGGCGGGCGCGGACGCTTCGGACCCGGGCCGCTCCGCGGACGGGCTGCGCCGCCGGGCGGGCAGGAGGAAGGGTTGGGAGGGGCGACCTGGGCGTCGTCGTGCCTCCGGTACATGGCTGCGCCTCGACGGTACGGCGCCGGGAAGGAGGAAACGCGCCACCCGGACGGGGCAGCGCCTGCGATCGACGGCAGGGAGGCGTTCACCAGTCTGCACTCGACCGTCTGCATTCGGCCGACTCCATCCGGGTGCCATCGGCCACCGTCGGACACCGCGCGCGGCAGCAGAGCAGGCCATTAGGCCTTGAGTCCTGAAATATGACAATAAGGATTCCTCCCTGCGCTTCCGGCTAGACTGTCAAAGACGCATCAAGATCTCCGCCGGAAGCATCCAGGGAACACCTCCCGGATCCCCCGCGGAATCCGCTGCGTCACAGGGCGCGCCGGGAAGTCTGGTCGGCACTGCACCACAGGTGCATCCGTACACCGTTCCCCGCCCCAGGAGGTCACGCGTGGCCAGCCAGCCGCCCGTCAACGAGCCGACGACCCGACGCCGCCAGCTCCTCGGCAGGCTGTCCTTCCCCGAGCGCACGTACATCACCGACGCCCTGCGCACCGAGACGGTCGGCGGCATCCTGCTGCTCGCCGCTGCGGTGGTGGCGCTGATCTGGGCAAACGTCTGGCCGCACGCGTACGAGACCGTCCTCGACTACACCGTCGGACCGTCCGGCCCGCTGCACCTGCACCTCAGCCTGGAGACCTGGGCCAACGACGGCCTGCTGACGATCTTCTTCTTCGTGGCCGGCATCGAGCTCAAGCGCGAGTTCGTGGCGGGCGAGCTGCGCAGCCCCAGCGCCGCGCTGCTACCCGTCATAGCCGCGGCCTGCGGCGTCGCACTGCCGGCGATCCTGTTCGCCCTGGCCAACTCCGGGCCCGGCGGACACCCGAGCGGCTGGGCCATCCCGACCGCCACGGACATCGCCTTCGCGCTCGGCGTGCTGGCCGTGGTCGGCAGCCACCTGCCATCCCCCCTGCGGGCCTTCCTGCTCACCCTCGCCGTGGTGGACGACCTCATCGCGATCCTGATCATCGCGATCTTCTACAGCTCCGGCATCAAGTTCTGGGCGCTCGGGCTGGCCGTGGCCGGCCTGGTGCTGTTCTGGTTCCTGCACCGGCGCGGCGTGCACGGCTGGTACCTCTTCGTCCCGCTGGCCTTCGTGAACTGGGCACTGATGCACGAGAGCGGCGTGCACGCCACGGTGGCCGGCGTCGCGATGGGCCTGATGCTCCGCTGCCACCGGGAGGGCGACGAGGAGCAGTCCCCCGGCGAGCACATCGAGCACCTGGTCCGTCCGATCTCCGCCGGGTTCGCCGTCCCCGTCTTCGCCCTGTTCGCCGCCGGGGTGACGATCAGCGGGCCGGCCCTGGGCGAGGTGTTCACCCAGGCCACCCCGCTCGGGATCATCCTCGGGCTGCTGGTCGGCAAGACCGTCGGCATCTTCGGCGGCACCTGGCTGACCGCCCGCTTCACCCGCGCCGAGCTGAACCCGCAGCTCAAATGGGCCGACATGTTCGCCCTCTCGGTGCTGGCCGGCATCGGCTTCACCGTCTCGCTGCTGATCAGCGAGCTGGCCTTCGCGGACGATCCGGCGCTGGCCGACCGCTCCAAGGCGGCCGTCCTGGTGGGCTCGCTGCTCTGCGCCGTCGTCGCCACCGTGCTGCTGAAGCTGCGCAACCGGCACTACCGCGAGCTGTGCGAGGAGGAGGACCGCGACCTCGACGGCGACGGCATCCCCGACGTCTACCAGCAGGACGATCCGGCCTGGCGGGCACGGATGGCGAAGCTGGCCAACCATCCGCATCCGGCGGAGGACGGCCCCGAGGACGGCGCCGCGTCCGGACCGACCCCTCACCGCTGAGACGCCCGCCCCGGTCCGGGGGAAGCCCCTCACCGGGGGGCCGGGGGAAGCGCCACCCAGGGCAACACCGCCCAAGGTAAGCCGCAGGGGCCACGGCATTGGCCACCGCAACGGCCTCAGCAGGGCTAGCACGGGGGACACGTCCCTCCGGCAGGGCCCCGGAGTGGTGTGCGACTGACCGCTGGGGGCATGATTCTGAGCTGTCGACAGTCCACTGACGCCTCCGGACCCCCTCCGGCCCCCGGAACCGCACCGCACGGCGGCGTCACGCCGCACAGCCGCAGAGGAGAACAGCTGATGCCCGCAGGAGCCGCAGACCCGTCCAGCAACGGCCGGGCGCCCTACGAGGGCGAGCGTTCGGTCGGGCAGCTGTTCGCGGCGGCCACCGCCGACCTGTCCGCACTCGTCCACGACGAGATCGCGCTCGCCAAGGCCGAGCTGCGGGCGGACGTCAAGCGCGGCGTCTCCGGCGGCGTCTCGCTGACGGTCGCCGGTGTGGTGGCGCTGGCCTCCGTCCCGATGCTGAGCGCCGCGGCGGCCTTCGGCATTCACGCGCTGGGCGTCTCGCTCGGCTGGTCCTTCCTCATCGTGGCCGGTGCCTACCTGCTGCTCGCGGTACTGCTCGGGCTGATGGCCTGGCGCTCGTTCAAGCGGATCGAGAAGCCGCGCCGCACCATCGAGGGCGCCCAGAAGACCGCCGACGTGCTGAAGAACGCCCGTCCGCGCCCCGCCACCCAGGAGGAGATCGACCGGGCCCTGGGCCGCATCCCGTAAGCCCGGCGCCCCGGCGGCCCGTCTCTCGTAGGCCCGCCGCCCGGCGGCCCGTCTCTCGTAGGCCCGCCGCCCGGCGGCCCGTCCCTGCGCCCCGCCCGTACGCCCGCCCACCCGTGGGCCCGCCCGTACGCCGGGAGCAGGGCGCCGGCGGGGAGGCGGCAGGGCGGCAGCAGGACGGACGGCAGCCCTGCCCGTGGTCTGACGCACCGAGAACGAGTGCCGGGCGCGTGTCCGGCGTAGGGATGTGACACGCTCTCGGTATGCCGCTTGACCAGAAGCCCGCGTCCGCGCAGCCGTCCGCCGACTCCGGCCCCGACCGCACGGGCGGCCAGGGCGCCGTTGACGAGGCCGCCGACGGCGTGACCGCGGTCGCCGACGACGGCACCGCGGCGTCCGTGCCCGGTCACGCCTGGGACGTCCGGCAGGCGGGCCCCTGGACGCACCGCGACCTCGCGGCCAACGGCGCCCGGTTCCACATCGCCGAGCTGGGCAAGGGCCCGCTGGTCCTGCTGGTGCACGGCTGGCCGGAGTACTGGTGGGCCTGGCGCCACCAGCTGACCGCGCTCGCCGAGGCCGGCTACCGGGCCGTCGCGGTCGACCTGCGGGGCGTCGGCGGCAGCGACCGGACCCCTCGCGGGTACGACCCGGGCAACCTCGCCCTGGACATCACCGGCGTGATCCGCTCGCTCGGCGAACGCCGGGCCCACCTGGTCGGCCACGCCTCCGGCGGCACGCTGTCCTGGGTGGCGGCGGTGATGCGGCCGTCGGTGATCCAGAGCCTCACCGTGGTGTCCGCCGCACACCCGCGCGACCTGCGCCGGGCACTGCTGACCGACCGCCGCCAGATGGCCGCCTTCGACCACGTGCTGGGCTTCCAGCGGCCGTGGATACCGGAGCGCCGCCTGGTGGCCGACGACGGCGAACTGGTCGGCCGCTACCTGGACGCCTGGACCGGCCGCAACCAGCTGGACCGGGCGGCGGTGGCCGCGTACCGGCAGGCGATCCAGATCCCCAGCACCGCGCACTGCTCGATCGAGCCCTACCGCTGGCTGCTGCGGTCGATGGCGCGCCCGGACGGCATCCAGTTCGCCCGACGGATGAAGAAGCCGATCACCGCGCCCACCCTGCACGTCCAGGGCGCCGCGGACCCGGTGCTGCTGTCGCACACCGCGCTCGGCGGTGGCGAGTACGTGGCCGCGCCGTACCGCTGGCGGCTGCTTCCCGGGATCGGGCACTTCCCGCACGAGGAGGCACCGGAGGAGTTCACCTCCGAGCTGCTGGACTGGATCGGCCGGCACAAGGACTGAGGCCCTGGTCGGCCGGTGCCCAGGTGGCCGGTGTCCAGGTGTCCGTGCCCAGGTGGCCGGTGCCCATGTGTCCGGCGTCCAGGTGGCCGGTGCCCATGTGTCCGGCGTCCAGGTGGCCGGTGCCCATGTGTCCGGCGTCCAGGTGGCCGGTCGCCCGGAGGCCGACCCCGGGGGAACCGGCCATCCGCGGCCCGCCGGCAGGGAACCCTCGGCGGCGGGCTCCGCCGCCGACGGGATGAGTGCGGAACGCGTCCTGCCCAGGGCCATGGGTCCCAACTCCCCTGATGTTGAGCTCATATGACAAACGCATAGGACAAGTTGGACCCTGTGCAGGCGGTTACGCCGACCGGCCCAGGGGCATCCATTGCGGTATGACCTGGATGCCCGATCGCGACAGCGCTCCACGCGGCCGACGCCACAACAGCTCGCAGAGGTCCGGACACCGCCCCGACTGGGCGGACGACCTCGGATACGACGGCGTGGACCGCCGTCAGCGCTCGGCGCAGCGCCAGCTCGGCATCCCACACATCCTCGGCCGCCGCGCCCGCTGGGTGGGCGCACGGCTGCGGCGCGAGACCTGAGGCCCCGCGCCGCGCGCCCCCGGCGGCAGATCGGCCCCTGAAGCAGGACGGTTGACCACCGTCGGCGGCCGCTGTGAACCAGAGCAGCACGAAGGCGGCCGCCGACACGATCGGCACCAACGCCCTGGTCCCGACCTCGTCGCCGCCGCGCTTGATCAGCACCGCCTCGTAGCGCTCCTGGTGCGGCCAGAACAGCGGTGCACCCTGCTCGGTCACTGCCCCCTTCACGGCCAGTTCCCTGCCCGGTCAGTGCCCTGCTCGGTCAGTGCCGACCTCGGTCAGCGCCCCGCCCGGTCAGCGCCCCGCCCGGTCAGGCTGTCGCCCCGCAGGTGCGTCGGCGTGCCCGGCGCCGCCGCGTACGGCAGCCGGCCCGGCGGGGCCCCGGAGATCCACGCCGCAACGCGACAGAGGAGCCCGGAGACGGGGGCCGAGGGAGTCGGCGATCGTCCGTCGTGGTGGTCGAGGTCCGGCAGTGGCGCGGCGCCCGTGCACAAGGCCGTGGGCGGGTCGGGAAACGCGGACACGGACGCGGACGTCACCAGAGCCGCCGCACGCCCCTGGCGGGCGCCGGAGCACGCCAGCGCGTCTCAGAGCGCGCAGCCCTGGGTGTCCACCCTGCCGGTCGCCGTACTGCCCTGGGCCGCGTCCTCACGCACCTCGGCGGCGGTCAGCACGTACCCGGTGTCCACGCTGTCGAGCGACTTGGCGAAGACCACGCCGAACACCTGGCCGTCCGGGGTGAGCAGCGGGCCGCCGCTGTTGCCCTGGCGGACCAGCGAGCGCACCGAGTAGACGTCGCGGACCACCTGGCCGCGGTGGTAGATGTCCGGGCCGTTGGCCTGGATCCGGCCGCGGATACGGGCCGGCTGGACGTTGAACGAGCCGTTCTCGGGGAAGCCCGCCACGATCGCGCTGTCGTTGGTCTTCGCCTCACCCGCGAAGGTGAGCGGGGGCGCGTTGAGCTTGGGCACGTCCAGGATCGCGATGTCGCGCTGCCAGTCGTAGCGGACGACGGTCGCGTCGTACAGCTGGCCGGTGCCGCCGATCTGCACGGTGGGCTCGTCGACGCCGCCGACCACGTGGGCGTTGGTCATCACCCGGTGCGGGGCGTAGACGAAACCGCTGCCCTCCAGGGTCTTGCCGCAGGAGGGGGCGGTGCCGACCACCTTGACCAGGCTCTGTTTGGCCCTGGCCACCGCCGGGCTGGCGGCCAGCGCCGGGTCGGGGGTGTCGACCTGGGTGATCGGCTCGTGCTCGAAGGGGTTGAAGACCTGCGGGAAGCCGTTGCGGGCGAGCACCTTGGAGAAGTCGGAGAACCAGTTGGGCGCGTCCGACGGCAGGGCGTCCTGGACGCCGCCGAGCACGGCCGAGGAGCGGACCTGCTTGGAGACGGTCGGCAGGGACGTCCCGGCGAGCGCCGACCCGATCAGCCAGGCCACCAGCAGCATCGAGATCACGTTGACCACCGCGCCGCCGGCCGCGTCCAGCGCCTTGGCCGGGCGCCGGTCGATGTGACCACGCAGCTTCCAGCCGAAGTGGGTGGTGACCGCCTGGCCGATCGCCGCGAGCACGATGACCACCACCACGGCGATCACCGAGGCGGTGGTGCCGGGGCTGAGGTGGTCGAGCAGTAGCGGCAGCAGTTGGACGGCGATCAGGCCGCCGCCGAGGAAGCCGAGGACCGACATGACGCCGACCACGAAGCCCTGCCGGTAGCCCGACACGGCGAATCCCACGGCGGCGGCGATCAGCAGCAGATCCAGGACGTTCACCCCGACACCCTCCCACGGCCGGCCGGGCGGCCGTGCCGGGAGCCGTGCGGTCGACCGTTCCAGTAGCCGTGAGAACAACTGTACGGACCGCGGGGACGGAAGCCGTAAGGACGGCCCCGGGACCCGTGCGGACGGCCGCGCGGACCGCCGCACGGCCCGGCCTCAGGACCGCCCCACAGGCCGGCCTGCGGACCGCCGGACCGCCGGCCGGTCACGTCTTCCTGACGTCGCCGCCCAGCAGCGCACGGGAGCGGTCGAGGTCGCCCTGCACCAGTTCGATCGCATCGTCGGACAGGTCGACCGTCCGCGAGGTGTCCCAGGGCAGCTCCAGGCCGCTGTGGTGCAGCACCCGGTCGATCACCCCGGCGGTGAACCCCCAGACCAGCCGGCCGGCGACCGCGAAGGCCGGGCCGAGGTGGCCGGAGGGGTGGCGCAGCCGGACCCGGTTGGCCGGGTCGGTCAGCTCGGCGATCGGCACCCGGAACACCGCGCCGGTCTCGCCCGCGTCCACCGGCCTGACCGGCGACTCCGTGCGCCACCAGCCCAGCACCGGGGTCACGACGAAGCGGCTGACCGGGATGTAGAGGGCGGGCAGGGCGGCGAAGACCTGCACCCCGGACGGGTCCAGGCCGGTCTCCTCCCACGCCTCGCGCAGCGCGGCCGCGACCGGGCCGGGCCCCGCCGGGTCCCCGTCCTCCGGGTCCAGTGCGCCACCGGGGAAGGACGGCTGGCCGGCGTGCGAGCGCAGCGACCGGGCCCGCTCGATCAGCAGCAGGTCCGGCCCGGCCTCACCCTCGCCGAAGAGCACCAGGACGGCCGCGGCGCGTCCGCCCTCGGCGGGCGGCAGGAAGCGGCTCAGCTGCTCGGGCAGTACCCGCTCGGCGGCGTCCCGGACCGGCTCCAGCCACCCCGGCAGCCCGTCCCGCTCGATCCTCGCGGTCACTCGGCCACCGCCAGGTCCGCGACCTGCCCCTTGTGCGCGGCGGCATCGGCCCGCGCCGCCGCCTCCCCGGGGAAGTCGGCGGGCGGCCGCAGCCGCTGGCCGGGCTGCCCGCCCATCTCGTACTTGAGCAGCTTCTTCGCCTTCTCCGGGTCCAGCTCGCCCTCCCCGTACGACGGGCAGAGCGGCGCGATCGGGCAGGCACCACAGGCCGGCTTGCGGGAGTGGCAGATCCGCCGGCCGTGGAAGACCACCCGGTGGGAGAGCATCGTCCACTCCGACTTCGGGAAGATCTCCGCGACGGCCGCCTCGACCTTCTCCGGGTCCTCCTCCGCCGTCCACCCGAACCGCCGCGCCAGCCGGCCGAAGTGGGTGTCCACGGTGATCCCCGGGACCCCGAACGCGTTGCCCAGCACCACGTTGGCGGTCTTCCGGCCGACGCCCGGGAGCGTGACCAGGTCCGCCAGCCGGCCGGGGACCTCGCCGCCGAAGTCGTCCCGCAGGGCGATCGAGAGGCCGATCAGCGACTTCGCCTTGGCCCGGAAGAACCCGGCCGGCCGGATGATCTCCTCCAGCTCCTCCGGCACCGCCGCCGCCATGTCCTCCGGCGTCGGGTACTTCGCGAACAGGGCGGGCGTCGTCTGGTTCACCCGCAGGTCGGTGGTCTGCGCCGACAGCACGGTGGCCACCAGCAGCTCGAACGGGTTGTCGAAGTCCAGCTCCGGGTGCGCGTACGGATACAGCTCCGCCAGCTCCCGGTTGATCTTCCGTGCCCGCCGCACCATCGCCAGGTGCGACTCCGGCTTCCTCGGCTTCACCGCGGACTTCGCCTTCGGCGCGGACTCTGCCTTCGGTGCGGACTCCGCCTTCGGCGCGGACTTCGCCCTCGGCGCGGCCGCCTTCCGGACCTTGCTCTCTGCCATGCCCGAAGGCTACGCCGCCCGGTCGACGGCCGGGGGCACTTCACGACCGATGGACGAGCGCCTTCCGCACCCCCGTCCGACCCCCGTCCGCACCCCGTCCGACCGCCGCCGGCTGTCCGCCGGGGGTCCTCCCGACTGCACGCAGGCCGCGACGACACCGGCGCCGGGCACTCGCCGGCGCCGGTCCGGACGGCACGTCAGACGGAGCGGTGGGCCTTCCTGCGGCGCAGCGCGACAGTGGTGCCGCCACCGGCGAGGACCAGCACCGCGGCCACGCCGGCGAGCGCGGCGGCGCTGCCGTCCGTGCCGGTCTCGGCGAGGTCGGAGCCGCCTTCCGCGGGCGCCTGGGCGCTGTTGGTCTTCATGGTGCTCTGGACCCAGTCCGCGTAGGCGGGCGCGCTGGTGTAGAGCCCCGGTCCTGCGGAGCACGGCACCTTCGGGGCCCCGGGGCCCGAGGTGACCCCGACGAGCTCCCACCGTTCGTCCCGGCCCTTCTGGAGCTGCGGGCCGCCGGAGTCCCCGAAGCACGCCATGGCCTTGGGCGTGGAGCTGATCGTGCACAGCCGGGTCGGGCCCGCGTAGCCGGGTGCGCACTCCGACTCGGCACCCAGGCGGGTGTTCAGCTCCTGGAGCCGGTCCGGGAACTTGAACTGGCCGTCGGCGGTGGTGCCGAAGCCGAGGAGCCGGGTCGGGGCACCCGGCCGCCCCGCCTGCTCGGCGATCCTGACGGGCTGCTCGGTGACCGGTCGGTCGAGGCGGACCAGCGCGAGGTCGTCCTTGTTGGCGGCCTTCGACTCGCCGCTCAGGTAGCCGGGGTGGACGAAGGTCCGGTCGATCTTCCGGACGGTGCCCCCGGTCTTCCGCTGGTCGCTGCCGACGCGGACGATCCCCTCCAACTCAAGGCCCTCGCCCGTGACGCAGTGTGCCGCCGTCAGCACCCACTGCCGGTCGATCAGCGACGCTCCGCAGTTGCCGTCCAGCAGCCCGAGGGTGGGAGCCGACTCGGGGATCGTCGCCATGAACGGGTAGCTCTCGGTGGAGTCGCCACCGTTGACGATCGCACCGGCACTGCCCGCCATGAGGGTGGCGCAGGCGGCGACAGCCAGAGCACCGACGGCGGCGGTGCGGGCAGTACGGCGACGAGACGGCTTCAGGCTGAACACGGAACGTTCCCTTTGCTCGGAAATGCGTACGCGTTCAGCCTGCTCATCGAAGATCCATCGGGCCACGGTGGTAGCCGGTGGACACACGGTCGGGGCAGCAGGCCCGGAGGCGGTGGGGTTATCCCCCCGGCTTTCGCGGTGGCGGCGAGGTGCGCCGCCGGGCCGTTCCGCCGCTGCTCGGCGGCGTGCCCCCGGCAAGGCGGCACGCGCGTCGTCGCAAGCGGCCGCCGATGGAGGTTCCTCGGGCTTGTTCCTCGGGTCGTTCCTCGGGCCTCGACCCCTTGTGAAGTTAGTCGTCGCGACGATAGTCTGCGCGTAGAGCAACTGCCGAGGGGGCGGGCTCGGGACGAGGGGATGCGGACCATGTGGAGCCACGAGTACACGGGTGAGACGGCATCGGCGGCGGAGGCGGTCTGGGCGGTCCTGCGGGACCTCGACGGCTGGGCGCGCTGGGACGGCTCGATGGAGGTCGTGTCGCTGCTCGGGCCCTTCGAGGTGGGGAGCAGGGTTTCGATGACGCCGAAGGGGCAGGATCCGATCGTCTCGGTGATCACGGCGATCGAGGAGAACGCGCTGTACGCCGACCGAACCGAGTTCGGCGGGGTCGAGCTGCGCTTCAGCCACGCGCTGAGCCCGCTCGCGGGTGGCGGCACGCAGGTGGTGCACCGGCTGGAGATCTCGGGCCCGGCCGCCGACGAGATCGCTCCGGAGCTGGGCCCCGCCATCACGGAGGACTTCCCCGAGGCGATGGCCGCCCTGTTCGCGTACGCCGCCGGGGACACCGGGAACGGCGCATGAGCGGCGCGACGGACGGGCGGAGGAGCGCCGGGGGCGTCGAGGGCACCGGACGCACCGGAGACGCCGGACCCACCGGGGACGCCGGACCCACCGGGGACGCCGTGGGTGCCGAGGGCGTCGACGGACCGGACTACAGTCCGGGCTTCTGGCTCTGGCACGCGACGCTGCGCTGGCAGCGGCGGATCACGGCGGCCCTGGCGCCGTTCGACCTGACGCATGCGCAGTTCGTCCTGCTCTCCTGTGCCTGGTGGCTCAACGAGCAGGGCGCGGTACCCAATCAGCAGGCGCTGGCCCGGCAGGCCGGGACCGACGTGAAGATGACCTCGCAACTGGTGCGGAAGCTGGAGGCCAAGGGCCTTCTGGACCGTGAGACGGACCCGCAGGACACCCGCGCGCGCCGACTGCGGATCACCCCGCGCGGGGCGGAACTCGCGCAGGCCGCCATCGTCGAGGTGGAGCGGGTGGACGCGGCCTTCTTCCGACCCGCGGAACAGCCGGATGGCCCGGCGGACCGCCCGGGCAAGGGACTGGGCGGCGGGCCGGCCGCGGGGCTGGACAGCCGGGCGCTGAGCGCCCTGCTCCGACGCCTGGCCGAGGCGCCCGAGCAGGAGTAGCGCAGGTGGCCTTCGAGCCGACCGGGCCGGCCCCGGCCCTCGACCACGCCCGCCGGCTCCACCGGGCCGGGGCCGCCGGCGAGCGCGCCCGGCGGGCGGTGCGGCGCCTGCTCGGACCGCCCGCCGCGGCCGACGGGTCGGCCGGGCCGGCCGCCCTGCCGGAGCCGGGCGAGTGCTGACCGAGGCAGCCGGGTGTGCCCCGGCGCCTCCCCCGTGGGCGCCGGGGCACACCCCCGGTCGAGGGCGTCCGGCTCAGCGCCGGTACAGCGCGTCCAGTTCGCCGAAGCCCAGCGCGCCGTCCAGCTCCGTCAGGGTGCCCGCGCCGAGCAGCTCGGCGGCGGCCCGGCGGGCCGCGGTGTACGCGACCTGGGCCAGGCCGGTGCCGACGCTGATCCGCCGCACCCCGGCGGCGGCGAGTTCGGCCACGGCCGGACCGCCGGGGACCGCCATCGCGTTCACCGGCAGCGGGGACGCGGCGCAGAGCCGGGCGAGCGCGTCGAGGTCGAGCAGCCCGGGGACGAAGAGGCCGTCCGCCCCGGCCTCCGCGTACGCCGCCGCACGGGCCAGCACGTCGTCGAGCCGGCCCTCGGCCGGGCCGATCCCGAACAGGAAGACGTCCGTCCGGGCGTTCACCACCAGCTCCGGAAGCCCCGCCCCGGCGGCGGCCTCCCGGGCGGCGCCCAGCCGGGCGGCCTGCTCGGCCACCGGGAAGAGCGGGCCGCCGGGGGTGGTCGAGTCCTCCAGGTTCACGCCGGCCGCGCCCGCGCCGATGAGCGCCCGGACGGTGTCCGCGACGTCGGCGGGCCGCGGGCCGTAGCCGCCCTCGGCGTCGACGGTCACCGGCAGGTCGACGGCGGCGGCGATCCGGCGGGCCGCTTCGACCGCCTCCGGCCGGCCGAGCTGCTGGCCGTCGCCGCGGCCGAGCGACCAGGAGACGCCGCCGCTGGTGGAGGCGATCGCGGCCGCACCGGCCGAGGCGATGACGGCGGCGCTGCCGGCGTCCCAGGCGTTCGGCAGGACGAGCACCCCGCCGGGCACCCCGTCCGCCACCAGCGCCCGCAGCCGCAGCGCCCGCTCCCGGAGCGACGCGGACGACGCGGACGACGCGGACGACGCGGACGACGCGAGCGTCATGCTGGACGCGGGCGACGTCGTGGTGCAGGTGTCAGTGGACATGCGGGGTCACCGTCTTTCGTGCGGTCGGGCTCTCGGGCGGTCGTGCCGTCTTGCATCGGGCTGCCGACGACCTGAATCCTGCGCCCGGGACCGGCACCGCCTCCATCGATTCAGCTGAGACCGAATCCTCGGCCGGGTCCCCACGACGCCGAAGGGCACAGCGCCCGGCGCCGCAGCGGGCGGACCAGCACCTCACCGCCCTGTGCCGACAGGCCCGCCGGCGTGTTCCGCGGGCCGGACCGGCGGTACGAATGGCCCCGCGCAGCGCACCTCGGCGCACCCCCTCCTCATATGATCGGAGCGACATGCGCCATGCTTGGTGATGCAGAGCACTGTACGAACTTGCGCCGACGGGCTTGACAGCCGGACGGCCGAGAAGGAGGAAGCACGTGGACGACGTTCTGCGGCGCGCCGCACTCTTCGCGGCACTCGACGACGAACAGGCCGGCGAGCTGCGCGCTTCCATGACCGAGGTCACCCTCGCCCGCGGTGAGTCGCTGTTCCACGAGGGCGACCCGGGCGACCGGCTGTACGTCGTCGCCGAGGGCAAGGTGAAGCTGCACCGCGCCTCGCCGGACGGCCGCGAGAACATGCTCGCCGTCCTCGGCCCCAGCGAGATGATCGGCGAGCTGTCGCTGTTCGACCCGGGCCCGCGCACCGCCACGGCGAGCGCGCTGACCGAGGTGAAGCTGCTCGGCCTCGGCCACGGTGACCTCCAGCCCTGGCTGCACGCCCGCCCCGAGGTCTCGATCGCGCTGCTGCGCGCCATCGCCCGCCGGCTCCGCCGGACCAACGACGTGATGTCCGACCTGGTCTTCTCCGACGTGCCCGGGCGCGTCGCGAAGGCCCTGCTGGACCTCTCCCGCCGCTTCGGCGTGCAGTCCGAGGAGGGCATCCACGTCGCCCACGACCTCACCCAGGAGGAGCTGGCCCAGCTGGTCGGCGCCTCCCGCGAGACGGTCAACAAGGCGCTCGCCGACTTCGCCGGCCGCGGCTGGCTGAAGCTGGAGGCCCGCGCGGTGGTCCTGATGGACGTCGAGCGCCTCTCCCGCCGCTCGCGCTGACCGTCCGGGCGCGCCCACCCGGGCACGCTCACGCCGAGGGCCCGTACACCGATGGGTGTACGGGCCCTCGCGCTTGCCGGTGTGCGGTCCGGTCGGACCGGGCCGGACCAGGTCGGGCAGCTTGGACCGGGTCGGACCGGGTCAGATCAGCCCGTGCTCCTCCAGGTACTGCAGCTGGGCCAGGACCGACAGCTCGGCGGCCGGCCAGAGCGAGCGGTCCACGTCCGCGTAGACCCGGGCCACCACCTCGGGCGCCGTCCGCAGGCCGGCCTCGACCGCCGTCTCCACCTGGGCGAGCCGGCCGGCCCGGTGCGCGAGGTAGTAGTCGACGGCCCCGAGCGCGTCCGCGAGCACCGGCCCGTGGCCGGGCAGCACGGTGCGTACGCCGTGCTCGGAGGCCATCGTGTGCAGGTGGCGCAGCGAGTCCAGGTAGTCGCCGAGGCGGCCGTCGGGGTGGGCGACCATCGTGGTGCCGCGTCCCAGGACGGTGTCACCGGTCAGGATCGCGCCGTCGGCCGGCAGGTGGAAGGTCAGCGAGTCCGAGGTGTGCCCGGGGGTGGCGACCACCCGCAGGTCGAGGCCGCCGACGTCCAGCCGCTGCCCGTTGGTCAGCCCCTCGGAGCCGAGCCGGTACGCCGGGTCCAGGGCGCGGACCTCCGTCCCGGTGAGCTCGGCGAACCGGGCGGCGCCCTCGGAGTGGTCGGCGTGGCCGTGGGTGAGCAGGGTGAGCGCGATGCGCTTGCCCTGCTGCTCGGCGGTCTCGATCACCCGGCGCAGGTGACCCTCGTGGAGCGGGCCCGGGTCGACGACCACCGCGAGGTCGGAGCCGGGCTCGGAGAGCAGCCAGGTGTTGGTGCCGTCCAGCGTCATCGGGGACGGGTTCGGCGCCAACACGCAGAGTGCCCGGGGGGTGGCCTCGCCGCCGATGGCGGCGGCGGGGTCACCCGGGAGGAGTCCGCTCACCGGCCGCCCTCGCTGACCCGGTGCAACAGCCGCGACGGAACGGCCCGGACGAGGGCGCGCTGCACCACCTCCGGGAAGGGGACGGAGTCGCCGTCACCGGGGAGGGTGCGGGTGGTCAGGCTGCGGGCGGGCATCGAGCGCGCCGTCCGGCGAGCCACGTCGTTGTGGGTCATCGGGCGTCGGTCCTTCCTCGGTAGGTTTCCGGAACTCCGGTGGTCTGTGGGTTTCGGTGGTCCGCGGACATCAGCAGTCGGCGGACATCAGCGGTCGGCGGGAAAGTCCCCGTCGATGGTGAGCTCCTCGTACCCCGGCCAGCGGACCGTCATCCGGTCGCCCCGCACCTCGGCCCGGCCGAGGACCGGGTCCAGCGACCGGCCCGCGGCCGCGTCGAGGGCCTCGGCGGCGCCGCTCACCGGCAGCAGCTCGCGCAGCACCGTGACGGTGGGCGGCAGCATGCCGAACCGGCCCTCCTCGTGGCCGCGGACCGCCTCGGCCGGGGTCAGCCAGGCGACCCGGTCGGCCTCGCCGACCTCCAGCGCGGCGCGCTGGCCCGGCGGCAGGGCCGCCACGAAGAACCAGGTGTCGTACCGGCGCTCCTCGAACTCGGGGGTGACCCAGCGGGCCCAGCAGGCCAGCAGGTCACTGCGGAGCAGCAGGTCGTGCTTGCGGAGGAAGTCGGCGAAGGAGAGTTCGTGGGCCTCCAGGGCGGCGCGCTCGGCGCTCCAGTCCCGGGGCTCGGCCGTACTGGCGGCGTCCGGGCCGGCCAGCAGGACGCCGGCCTCCTCGAAGGTCTCGCGGACGGCCGCGCAGACCACCGCCTGCGCGGTCCGGGCGTCCACGCCGAGCCGCTCGGCCCACTCCTGCGGGCCCGGGCCGGCCCAGCCGATCTCGGCCTCGGCGTCGCGCGGGTCCACCCCGCCGCCCGGGTAGGCGTACATGCCGGCGGCGAAGGCCATCGAGGTGCGCCGTCGCAGCAGGTAGGCCTCCGGCCCGGCGGCCGCGTCCCGCAGCAGCACCACGGTGGCGGCGGGCCGGGGAACCGGCGGGGTCAGCTCGCCGGATTCGACCGCCCGGATCCGGGCAGGCCAGCCCGGCGGCATCGGGAGCGTCGTTGCTCGATGGTCCATGCCCGGATGCTAAGCGCACGGAGGCGGGGTTGGACAGGGCCAACCCCGCCTCGTGATCTGTCCGGACGGTGCCCGGTGGTCAGGCCCCGGCCTTGACCCGGACCTGGAGCTCGATCTCGACCGGCGCGTCCAGCGGCAGCACCGCGACGCCGACCGCGCTGCGGGCGTGCACGCCGGCCTCGCCCAGCACCTGGCCGAGCAGCTCGCTGGCGCCGTTGATGACGCCCGGCTGCCCGGTGAAGTCGGCGGCGGAGGCGACGAACCCGACCACCTTCACGACGCGCTCGATCTGGTCCAGGTCGCCGATCACCGACTTGATGGCGGCCAGCGCGTTCAGCGCGCAGGTCTGCGCGAGCTGCTTGGCCTCCTCCGGGGTGACCTCGGCGCCGACCTTGCCGGTGCTCGGCAGCTTGCCGCCCACCATCGGCAGCTGGCCGGAGGTGAAGACGAACTCGCCCGAGCGCAGGGCCGGCACGTAGGCGGCGACCGGTGCGGCCACCGGCGGCAGGGTCAGGCCCAGCTCGGCGAGCTTCTCCTCGACCTTGCTCATGCGTTCTTCTCCCGCTTGAAGTAGGCCACCAGCTGCTCCGGGTTCGGGCCGGGCACGACCTGGACGAGCTCCCAGCCGTCCTCGCCGAAGTTGTCCAGAATCTGCTTGGTCGCGTGCACGAGCAGCGGCGCCGTCATGTATTCCCACTTGGTCATGGCCAGACTCTAGACGAGCGGCCCCCGCGAGCCGTGCGGCCCGCGGACGCGCGTGTGAGGTGGCCCACAAACCGGGCATGATTCAGGCCTGGCCCCCCTGATGCTCCCGGCATCCGGCGCGGTCCCTGGTTACTCTCGCGGGAGGGCACCTGCGGGATGGCGCCCGAGTGGCGCCGGCCCGCGGCGACGCTCGGCCCTCGGCCCTCGGAGACGGACGGAGACGGAGCGTGGCACGCACCCCCGGCCAGGCGGCCCGGCGCGATCCCGACTGGGAGGGCGTCCGGCTGCACGTGGTCAGCGGAAAGGGCGGTACCGGGAAGACCACCCTGGCGGCGGCGCTGGCACTGGCCCTCGCCGCCGAGGGCAAGCGGACCCTGCTGATCGAGGTGGAGGGCCGCCAGGGCATCGCCGAGCTGTTCGGGATCGCCGCGCTGCCGTACGAGGAGCGGCGGATCGCGTCGGTCTCGCGCGCCCAGCTGGGGCTGCCCGCGGAGGACGAGGCCGCCGGCGGCGAGGTCTTCGCCCTCGCCATCGACACCGAGCAGGCGCTGCTCGAGTACCTCGACATGTTCTACAAGCTCGGCCGGGCCGGCAAGGCGCTGCAGAAGGTCGGCTTCGTCGACTTCGCCACCACCGTCGCGCCCGGCGTCCGGGACGTTCTGCTCACCGGCAAGGCCTGCGAGGCGGCCCGGCGCAAGGGCCCGGACGGACGGCGCACGTACGACGCGGTGGTGATGGACGCGCCGCCGACCGGCCGGCTCACCCGCTTCCTGAACGTGAACTCCGAGGTGGCCGGGCTGGCCCGGATCGGGCCGATCCACACCCAGGCGCAGGCCGTGATGCGGGTGCTGAGGTCGCCGGAGACCGCGGTGCACCTGGTCACCCTGCTGGAGGAGATGCCGGTGCAGGAGACCGTCGACGGCTTCGCCGAGCTGCGCGAGGCCGCCCTCCCGGTGGGCGGGGTGCTGGTGAACATGGTCCGGCCTCCGGTCCTGGACGCGGCCGCCGTGGCCGCCGTCGACGGGGACCACCGCGAGGAGGTCGCGCTGGCCCTCGGCGAGGCGGGCCTCGGCGGGCGTTCGCGCAGGCCGGACACGGTCCGGGCGGCGGTGGAACCACTGCTCGACCCGCTTCTCGAACAGGCCCGGGAGCACGCCGAGCGGGTGGAGCTGGAGCGCGAACAGCGCGCCGACCTCCAGCAGCTGAAGCTCCCCACCTACGAACTTCCGCTGCTGGGCGAGGGCGTGGACCTCGGCGGGCTCTACCGGCTGGCGGGCGAGCTGAAGCGTCAGGGGGCGGCGTGAGCGGGGGCGGCGTGGGCAACGGCGACAACGGGGTGCGCGGCAGCGGGCACAGGCTCGGCGTGGACGAGCTGATCGACGACCCGAAGACCAGGATCATCGTCTGCTGCGGCTCGGGCGGCGTCGGCAAGACCACCACCGCCGCGGCCCTCGGGCTGCGGGCCGCCGAGCGCGGCCGCAAGGTCGTGGTGCTCACCATCGACCCGGCCCGCCGGCTCGCCCAGTCGATGGGCCTGACCGAGCTGGACAACACCCCGCGGGTGGTCAAGGGCGTCAACGGCGACGGCGAGCTCCAGGCCATGATGCTCGACATGAAGCGGACCTTCGACGAGGTCGTGCTGGCCCACGCCGAACCCGAACGGGCCCGGGCGATCATGGAGAACCCGTTCTACCAGTCGCTCTCGGCCGGCTTCGCGGGCACCCAGGAGTACATGGCGATGGAGAAGCTCGGCCAGCTCCGCGCGGCCGAGGAGTGGGACCTCATCGTCGTCGACACCCCGCCGTCCCGGTCCGCGCTGGACTTCCTGGACGCGCCGAACCGGCTCGGGTCCTTCCTGGACGGCAAGGTGATCCGCATCCTGACCGCGCCGGCCAAGGTCGGCGGACGCAGCGCGATGAAGTTCCTGAACGCGGGGATGGGCCTGCTCACCGGCACCCTGGGCAAGATCTTCGGCGCCCAGCTGCTGACGGACGTGCAGACCTTCGTCAGCGCGATGGACTCGATGTTCGGCGGTTTCCGCGAGCGCGCCGACCGGACGTACCAGCTGCTCAAGGCACCGGGCACGGCGTTCCTGGTGGTGGCCGCGCCCGAACGGGACGCACTGCGCGAGGCGGCCTACTTCGTCGACCGCCTGGCCGCCGACCGGATGCCGCTGGCCGGACTGGTGCTCAACCGGGTGCACCGGACGGGCGCCCCCCAGCTCACCTCGGAGCGCGCGCTGGCGGCGGCCGAGGCACTGGAGGAGAACGGCGCGGAGAACGCCTCCCCGGAGGCCGAGCTGCTCGCGGCCGGACTGCTGCGGCTGCACGCGGAGCGGATGCAGATCATGGTGCGGGAGCGCCGCACCCGCGACCGCTTCGTCTCGGTCTACCCGGACGTGCCGATCGTCGAGGTCGCCGCGCTGCCCGGAGACGTCCACGACCTGGACGGGCTGCGGGCCATCGGCGACCGCCTGAGCGGTGCCGTGTAGGTCCGCGGTCCGGCGACGGACCCGCGGCGCACGTCCGTGGCGGTGGATCCGCGGCACACGTCCGTGGTGACGGACCTGCGGCGCACGTCCATGCTGGTGGATCCGCGGCGCACGTCCGCGGGGATGGACCGCGGTGTGCGGTGACGGGGTGTTCAGCCCGCCTGGGCGTAGTCCGTCAGTATCACTCCGGTGGCGAGGGACTCCTCGTACTCGGTGCGGGCCGTCTCCAGCAGCCGCCGCCACGACATCACCGTCGGCCGGCGGCGCAGCAGCGCCCGGCGCTCGCGCTCCGTCATTCCACCCCAGACCCCGAACTCCACCCGGTTGTCCAGCGCATCCGCCAGGCACTCCGTGCGGACGGGGCACCCGCTGCACACCGCCTTGGCGCGGTTCTGCGCCGCCCCCTGGACGAAAAGTTCGTCCGGATCACTAGTGCGGCAGGCGGCCTGCGCACTCCAGTCGTCTACCCAGCCCATGCCGGCGCCGTCCTCTCCCGAATCGAGGCTCCCCCACGGCGGCAACGGCATATTCACCGTTGCCAGTTGAGGACGTTACGGAAGAACGACAGCTTGCAACAGCCCCTTCGGGCTCAATCTCGAATGACCCGATTGGACTATGGGTATCGGTCAGCTCACTCGTTGGAGTGACTGCAGGTCGCAAGCCTTGCCAAGAAAACGAGGACCACTCTCGCCACGCGAGCGATCACGGAGTGCCACCAAAAGCAGGGGCACAGCTGGCGACAGGTGCCTCAAAAACACTCCAGAGAGGGGCAATTCGGGCAAACCTCATCACTCACAAGAGTGAGTAATGCTGACGCACCGAAGCTGTCGCAAGCTTGTGACAAGCCTAGGCGAACACCTGCCCCGATGGAGGGGAATCGGCGACGTAGGGTTCTCCCCATGGCACCGAAGCGCCCCCAGGCACCCCAGCCCCCAGGCAACACCGGAGCTCCGCGCGGCCAGCGCCGCGGGTCACCGCTCGACTTCGCGGGACACGGAGTGAAGTTCCTGGGTGTCAGCGTGCTCTCCGGAGTCCTGCTGGCCGGCATGGCCCTGCCCGCCGTCGGCGCGCTCGGGCTGACCGCCAAGAACACGGCGGAGAGCTTCGAGGACATCCCGGACGACTTCAAGACCCCGCCGCTGACCCAGGCCACCCAGATCTTCGACGCCAAGGGCGGCCTGATCGCCAAGGTCTACGAGCGCGACCGCACCGTCCTGGCCGCCGACCAGATGTCGCCGTTCATGCGGCAGGCGCAGGTCGACATCGAGGACGCCCGCTTCTACGAGCACGGCGCCGTCGACCTCAAGGGCGTGCTCCGTGCGGTCGGCAAGAACGCGGAGAGCGGCACCGCCTCCCAGGGCGCTTCGACGCTGACCCAGCAGTACGTGAAGAACGTCAACGTGGAGAAGGCCGGCGACGACCAGGCCGCCGTCCTGGAGGCCCAGCGCAAGACCCTGGGCCGCAAGATCCAGGAGCTGAAGGTCGCGATCAAGCTGGAGGAGGACCTGACGAAAGACCAGATCCTCACCAACTACCTGAACATCACCTTCTACGGCCACCAGGCCTACGGGGTCGAGGCCGCCTCCCAGCGGTACTTCAGCAAGAGCAACAAGGACCTCACCGTCGCCGAGGCCGCCACCCTGGCCGGCATGGTGCAGAACCCCTCGTCGTTCGACCCGGTGCGCTACCCCGAGAACACGGTCAAGCGCCGCAACGTCGTCATCGACAAGATGGTCGAGAACAAGCACATCACCGCGGACCAGGCCAAGGAGGCCAAGGCCGCCCCGCTGGGCCTGAAGTACAAGGACCCGCAGAACGGCTGCATCACCGCGAACGCGGGCATGGGCTTCTTCTGCGACTACGTGCGCCACGTGGTCAAGCAGGACCCGGTCTTCGGCAAGACCACCGCCGAGCGGAAGAAGTTCTGGGACCAGGGCGGCCTGAACATCTACACCACCCTCGACCCGGACAAGCAGGCCGCCGCACAGAACGCCGTGACCACCAAGGTGAAGGTGACCGACCCGGTGTCGGCCGCCGCCACCATGATGGAGCCCGGGAGCGGCAAGATCCTCGCGATGGCCCAGACCCGCCCGTACGGCCTGGACCAGAACAAGAACCAGACCGTCGTCAACCTCAACGTCGACGCGTCGATGGGCGGCGGCAACGGCTTCCAGACCGGTTCGACGTTCAAGCCGGTGCTGGCCGCGGCCGCGCTGGAGTCGGGGATGTCCGCCACCCAGGCGTTCCCGTCCCAGAACCGGATCGACTACCCCACGATGTCCACCTGCTCGGGCACCTGGAAGAACACCGCCAAGGGCAAGGACCGCAGCGTCGGCAACGAGTCGGAGAGCGAGGTCGGCCCCTACGAGCTGAAGGAGGCCATGGCCCGCTCGGTCAACACCTACTTCGTGCAGATGGAGGCGCAGGTCGGCCTCTGCGCCATGAAGCAGATGGCCAACAAGCTCGGCATCAGCCAGACCGCCAAGGGCGACCCGTTCGTCGAGGTGCCCTCGATGGTCCTCGGCACCCTGGAGCTCTCCCCGCTGACCATGGCGAACGTCTACGCGACCTTCGCCGCCCGCGGCAAGTACTGCACCCCGATCGCCATCAACAAGATCACCACGGTGGACGGCAAGGACGTCAAGGTCCCGCAGTCGACCTGCAACCAGGCCTACTCCGAGAGCACCGCGGACAACCTCAACGCCGTCCTGCTCAACGTGACCGAGAAGGGCACCGGTGCCTCCCTCGGCCTGGAGGGCGGCCGGCAGATCGCCGGTAAGACCGGTACCACCGACGAGAAGAAGGCCGCCTGGTTCAGCGGCTACACCCCGCAGCTCGCCACCTCCGTCTGGCTCGGCGGCCCGGCCGGCGGTGTGAAGATGAAGAACATCAAGATCGGCGACACCTACTACGGCAGCGACGGCGTCTTCGGCGCCACCGGCCCGGGACCGATCTGGCAGATGGCGATGAACCAGGCCCTGCGCGGCGCCCCCCTGGAGACGCTGCCCACCGTCAACATCCCGGACCCCGTCAAGGCCGATCCCACCCCGCCGGCCACCCCGCCCGCCACCCCGCCGAACGGCGACGCGGCCGCGGCGACGGGCGGCGGCAACCCGGGTGGGAACCCGGGTGGCGGCCCCGGGGGCGGCAACCCCGGCGGGATGATCGGCGGCGGGTTCACCTTCCCGCCGGGCATCATCGGCGGGAACGGCAACGGGAACGGCAACGGAAACGGCGGCCGGCACTAGCCGGGACCGACACGCGAAAGGGCGCCCTCCGAGCGATTCGCTCGGAGGGCGCCCTCGTGTCTGCGCCCTCGTGTCTGCGCGCCGGTTCGGGTGCGTCGGGCGGTGCTGTTGCCGGTGCCGGTGCCGGTGGTGCGGACGGTGCCGGTGCTTGTGCCGGTGGTGCGGGCGGTGCCCGTGCGGCGCGTCAGCCGGTGAGCGCGGCCTTCACGGCGGCGGCCACGCGGCCGCCCTCGGCCAGACCGTCCACCTTCGGCTTCACCAGCTTCATCACGGCGCCCATGCCCTGCGGACCGGTCGCCCCGCTCTCGGCGACGGCGGCGGCCACGATCGCCGTCAGCTCCTCGTCGGAGAGCTGCTTGGGCAGGTAGCCGGCCAGCACCTCGCCCTCCGCCCGCTCGCGGGCGGCCTGGTCGACCCGGCCCGCACCGTCGAACGCCTCGGCGGCCTCCCGGCGCTTCTTCGCCTCACGCGCGAGCACCTTCAGCACCTCGGCGTCCGACAGCTCGCGCTTCTCCTTGCCCGCCACCTCCTCGCTGGTGACAGCGGAGAGCGTGAGCCGAATGGTGGACGAGCGCAGCTCGTCCCGGTCCTTGATGGCAGCCGTGAGGTCCTCCTGCAGCTGCTCCTTGAGCGTGGTCATGGCCCCGAGTCTCCCACCTGCGGCGTTCGGCTGCCCGCCATTAACGCAACGCCCCTGCGCAACGCGCAGGCTCCCGCCTCCCGCGGCTCCCCATACTGGTTGTACGACCGCCGCCGGGGAGCCGGCCACCGCACGGGCCCCGCAGACGCGGTCCGGTCGCCACGGGGCGTGGTCCGACCGCTTCGGGACACGGGCCCGACCGCTTCGGGACACGGTTCGACCGCCACGGACCCGCCGCGACCGGACGGACCGGACGGACCGGACGGAGGAGTGATCCGCATGACCGCCGAGCGCCCTGTCGGGCTCACCCGCGACGCCGGCTTCCAGATCGGCGTCTCCCGCACCCTGCCGTACCCCCCGGAGGCCGTCTGGGCCCTGCTGACCTCCCCCGGGGGCGCCGCGCTCTGGCTCGGCCCCGGCGCCCGCCTCGGCGACCGGGTCGGCGGACCGGTCACCGCCGCCGACGGCTCCGCCGGCGAGCTCCGCAGCCTGCACCCCGGCTCCCGGATCCGGCTCACCTGGCAGCCCGCCGGCCGGGCCGGGAACCACCGTGCAGCTGACCGTCACACCCGCCGGCGGCGGCACCGTGCTCCGCTTCCACCAGGAGCGGCTCGGCGACCCCGCCGAACGCGCCCGGCAGCGCGAGCACTGGCGGTCCGTGATCGACGCCGTCGCCGCCGAGCTGGCACCGCACCGGGGGCGTACGGAGTAGGAGGGCGTGTCCCCACCTGCCGCCCGGACGTTCACCAGCTGATCCGCCGTCTGAGAGCATGGAGCGATGCGACCGCTGTACTCCGTCCCCCTCGGAATCGCCGCCACCGGCGCCGCCTGCCTCGCCTACTCCGTCGGGTACGAGGTCCGTTCCTTCCGGCTCCGCCGGATCGAGATCCCCGTCCTGCCCCGGGGCGCCCGCCCGATCCGGGTCCTCCAGGTCTCCGACATCCACATGGTGAGCGGGCAGGGCAAGAAGCAGCGCTGGCTGCAGAGCCTCGCGGGCCTGCGCCCCGACCTGGTGGTCAACACCGGCGACAACCTCTCCGACCCGCTCGGCGTCCCGGCCACGCTCGACGCGCTCGGACCGCTGATGGAGTTCCCCGGCGTCTACGTCTTCGGGTCCAACGACTACTACGGCCCGGCCCGCAAGAACCCGGCCCGCTACCTCCAGGCGATGCGCAGCGGCGTCCACGGCATGAACAACCCCGACGGCACCGCGAGCCGCGGCATCAGCGGCGCCGTCCACAACCCGTGGGAGAAGCTGCGCGACGGCTTCGACGCGGCCGGGTGGCTCGACCTCACCAACGCCCGCGGCCGGCTGAACATCGGCGGCCTCGACCTGGAGTTCACCGGCCTCGACGACCCGCACATCCGCCGCGACCGCTACAGCGAGGTCGCCGGCGGCCCCTCCGCCGACGCCGACCTGTCGCTCGCCGTCGTCCACGCGCCCTACCTCCGCGTCCTGGACGCCTTCACCGCCGACCGCTACCCGCTGATCCTGGCCGGCCACACCCACGGCGGCCAGCTCTGCATCCCCTTCTACGGCGCCCTGGTCACCAACTGCGACCTCGACGCCAAGCGGGTCAAGGGCCTCTCCACCCACCAGGCCGGCGGCCGCCGCTCCTACCTCCACGTCTCCGCAGGCTGCGGCACCAACCGCTACACCCCGGTCCGCTTCGCCTGCCCCCCCGAGGCCACCCTCCTCACCCTCACCCCGGCCCCCTGACCTGCGCCGGACGCTCGCCGGGAATCGGATTTCGTCTCTCGGCGAGCGTCCGGTAGAGTTCTACTCGTCGCGAAGGAGACGGAGCGACAAACAGAAAGACCGGGGTGTGGCGCAGCTTGGTAGCGCGCTTCGTTCGGGACGAAGAGGCCGTGGGTTCAAATCCCGCCACCCCGACCCAGTAGTACAGAGGCCCTATCGGAGAAACCCGGTAGGGCCTCTGACGTATGCGCAAACGCGAAAGCCCGTTGCCGTGGCCTCGCCCCCGGGGCCGGGCTGACGGCCAGCCAGGGCGGGCAGGGTCGGCAGGGCGGGCGGCCGATGGCGTGTGAGCGAGGTCACCCCGTGGGATCGGTGCCGCCCCGTCCCGGGGGGGGCGGCTCCGGCAGGCGCCCGGCGGGGAGCGTGGGTGCTTCGGGCATCAGCCTGACGGACGGGCAGTACGTCCGGCCCCGGCGGCATCGCGGCGGCGGCCGGCGGGTGACCCGACGCCCCGACCGGACCGGCTCGGCGGAGGTCAGAACAGCGCCGGGAGGTCCGTCCGGGAGGCGATCCCGAGCTTCGGGTAGGCCTTGTAGAGGTGGTGGCCGACGGTGCGGGGGCTGAGGAAGAGCTGGGCGGCGATGTCGCGGTTGGTGAGGCCCTGGGCGGCGAGCCGGGCGATCTGGAGCTCCTGCGGGGTGAGCGCCGTGAGCGCGCCCGCGGGGGCGTCGGCCGGGGCGGGGGCGCTGGTGCCGGTGGCGGTGAGTTCGGTACGGGCGCGGTCGGCCCAGGGGCGGGCGCCGAGGCGTTCGAAGGTCTCCAGGGCGGCGCGCAGGTGGGGGCGGGCGTCGGTGCGGCGGCGTTCGCGGCGCAGCCACTCGCCGTAGAGCAGCGCGGTGCGGGCCTGTTCGAAGGGGCGGTGGGTGCCGTCGTGGAGGCCGAGGGCGGCGCGGTAGGCCGACTCGGCGAGTTCGTCCGGGCCGAGCAGAGCCTGGCAGCGCAGCCTCAGCGCCTCGGCCCACGGCACGGCGGCGGCGCCGGCCCAGCGGGCGAACCGCTCGTACGGTTCGGCGGCGCGTTCGGGGGCGCCGAGGCGGACGGCGGCCTCGACGAGGTCGGGGACGGCCCGGGTGCCGCTGACGTGGTGCCGGTAGGGACCGGTGGTGAGGCCCTGGAGCCGGTCGGCGGCGTCGCCGGCCCGGCCGTGGCCGAGGTCGAGCAGGGCGAGCGCCCACTGGGCCCACGGTTCGCCGGGGGCCGCGGCCGCGGAGCCGGCCGTACCGCCGCCCGGCGTGGTCGTGGTCAGCGCCGTCGCCGTCCGGGCCGTCGCGGTGAGCGCCGCGACCTGGTCCGCGTCGCCGGCGAGCGCGGCCAGGCAGGCGAGCAGGGCGCTGAGCTGGCTGACCCACTGGTGCTGCCCGGTGTCGCGGGCGAGGGCGAGCGCCTCGGTGGCGGTGACCTCGGCGTCGCGATGGCGTCCGTGGAACAGCTCCGCCTCGGCGGCGAAGAACTGGAGCGTGGGCAGCACGCCGACGGTGCCCTTGGCGCGGGCCTCGGCGACGAGTTCGGCGGCGAGTTCGGCGGTCTCGGCGTCCCGGCCGAGGATCAGGGTCGCCCCGCACAGCTGGACCAGGTCGCCCGGGGTCTCGGCGCCCGCCCGGCGGGCCGCCGCCGCCGTGTCCCGGGCGGCCGGCAGCGGCCCGGCGGGGCGGCCGAGGGCGGGCAGCACGGCGGCGGGCAGGTGCCGGGCCAGCGGGGTGAGCGGGTCGCCCTCCGGCAGTTCGGCCAGGACCGCGGCCAGCCGGTCGAGGACGGCGACCACCGGCTCCTCGCCCGCGTACCAGGCGGCGTGGAAGGCCTGGAAGAGCATCCGGGCGGCGTGCGACGGCTCGATGCCGGTGCCGGCCGCATCCAGCAGCAGCCGGTAGGCGGTGGGGTAGGAGCCACGCCAGAAGTGTGCGGTGGCCCGGACGTGGTCGAGCAGCGCATGGGCCAGGGCGTCGTCGGTCCGCGCGCCGGCCCGTTCGGCGAGCGCCTCGGCCTGCTCCAACTTGCCTTCCTCGGTGGCGGCTTCGGCGGCCAGGACGAGGCGACGGGTGGCCCCGTCGCGGTCGGGGGTGAGGCGCGCGGCGCGTTCGTACGCGGCGGCGGCGCCGCCGTGGCCGCCGCGGGCCTCGGCGCGGACGGCGGTGCGTTCCAGCGCGTCGGCGAGTTCGGCGTCGGGGGCGGTGGCGGCGAGGGCCAGGTGCCAGGTGCGGCGGTCGCCGTCCTCCAGTGCCTCGCCGATGACCCGATGGACGGTCAGTTTCTGTTGCAGCGGCGCGCGTTGGAGGATGGCGGCACGCAGCAGCGGGTGCCGGAAGACGAGCCGACGGTCCGTGTCGACGTGGACCAGGCCCGACTCTTCGGCCGGGGCGAGGTGTTCGGCGGTCACACCGAGGGCGGCGGCGGCCGCGAGGACGACGGCGAGGTCCCCGTTCTCCTCGGCCGCGGCGACCAGCAGCAGGTTCTGGGTGGCCGGCGGAAGGCCGGTGACCTGGCCATGGAAGGCGATCTGCAGACGGCTGGTGAGCGGCAGTGCACCGGGCGCGGCGGCGGTGTCCCCGACGGCGGACTCCCCTGCGGTGACGGGAAGTTCGGTGAGCGCCAGCGGGTTGCCGGCGGCCTCGGCGAGCAGCCGGCGGCGGACTCCGCCGGTGAGCTCCACCGCCGCTCGGGCGTCCAGGAGTCGGGCGGCGGCCGGCTCGGGCAGGCCGGCCAGCCGGAGCTCGGGAAGACCAGCCAGCGGCAGCCCGTCCGCAGCACCACCGGCCGCCCCGGCAAGCCCGGCGATCCCGGAACCCCCTGCGGCTCCCGACGCGCCCGCGTCGCGGACGGCGAGCACCAGGGCGACACCCTCCGCCTGGAGTCGGCGGGCGGCGAGCAGCAGCGCGTCCAGCGAGGCCCGGTCCAGCCACTGGACATCGTCGACGAGGCACAACAACGGCTGTTCGGAGGCGAGTTCGGCGAGAAGCCCGAGGGTGGCCAGCCCGGTCAGCAGCCGGTCGCCGGGCGCGCCGGCCGGAGCCGCGTCCTCGCCGAGTCCGAACGCGCCTTCCAGGGAACGCCGTTGCGGTCCGGGCAGCACGGAGAGCCGGTCCAGGCCCGGTGCGAGCAGCAGACTCAGCCCGGCGAACGGGAGTTCGGCCTCGTACTCGACCCCCGTCGCCCGGACCACCCGGAACGCCTCGCCGGCGGCCGCCACCGCGTACTCCAGCAGCGCCGTCTTGCCGATCCCGGGCTCGCCGCGCAGCACCAGCACCCCGCTGCGGCCCGCCCTCGCCCCGTCGAGCAGCGCGTCGACGACGGCCTGCTCCTGTTCCCGCCCGTAGAGCATCCCCATCCCCCGACCCTACTGGCGCGGCCCGCCCGCCCCGCACCGAGTGACGTACCCACCCCTACCTATCCGTGACAGATTCGCCCTCCGCGCGCCGCCCGTACCTTCATGACCAGCGGGAACGACCCGCCGAACAGCCAAGCGGCACACGGGAGAAGACCATGACGAACCTCCAGCAGACCGGCACCCAGGCGGCCGGCGCCCGGCCCGCCGACGTCCAGAAGCCCGCCGACCTCCAGCAGCTCGCCGAGCGCTACCTCGCCGTCTGGAACGAGACCGACCCGGCCGCCCGCCGCAAGCTGATCGACCAGGCGTGGGCCGAGGACGGCAGCTACACCGACCCGCTGGCCGCGGTCACCGGCCGGGACGGCGTGGACGCGCTGATCGGCGCGGCCCAGGCGCAGTTCCCGGGCCTGGAGTTCACCCTGGGCGCGGTCGACGCGCACCACGACATCGCCCGGTTCACCTGGAACCTCGGGCCGGCCGGCGAGGAGCCGCTGGTGATCGGGTTCGACGTGCTGGTGGCCGACCCGGACGGCCGGATCGCCTCGGTGTACGGCTTCCTGGACCGCGTCCCGGGCGCCTGAGCCGCCGCACGCCGGCGCCGCCGGAGCGACCGACGGCCCCACCCCCGCACCACCGAGCCGCCCCACCGAGCCGCACGGGCGGGCCCGCGACCGGGCCCGCCCCGCCGGCCCCGACAGCCCCGCCGACCACGACGACCCCGCGAGGAGCACCCGCGATGAGCACCGCCCTGCCCACCCGCACGGCCGCCCCCAAGGCCCGGCAGGCCCCCACCGGGGCCGGATCCTCGACCCGGGGCCTGCTGCCGGTCGTCCTGACCGCCACCTTCATGACCGCCCTCGACGTCTTCGTCGTCAACGTCGCCGTCCCCTCCGTCCAGGCCGACCTGGGCGCCGGCCCCGCGGCCGTCCAGTGGGTGATCGCCGGCTTCAGCCTGGCCCTCGCAGCCGGCCTGGTCACCGCCGGGCGGCTCGGTGACCGGTACGGCCGGCGCCGGGTTTTCGCCCTCGGGCTGGCCCTGTTCACGCTCGCCTCGGCAGGCTGCGGCCTGGCCCCCACCGCTGCCGCGCTGGTCGGCGCACGGGTCGCGCAGGGCCTGGCGGCGGCGCTGATGGGGCCGCAGGTGCTGGCGATCCTGCGGACGGCGTTCAGCGGTGCGGCGCAAGCCCGGGCGTTCGCGATGTACGGGCTGACGATGGGCGTCGGCGCGGTGTTCGGCCAGCTGATCGGCGGGGTACTGATCCGGGCCGACCTCTTCGGGCTGGACTGGCGCAGCTGCTTCCTGATCAACCTGCCGGTCGGCCTGGCCGCCCTCGCGATGGTCCGCCGCTGCCTGCCGGAGTCCCGCGCTCCGCAGCGTCCCGGCCTGGACCCGGTGGGCGTGCTGCTGGTCACCGTCGCACTGACCGGCCTGGTGCTTCCGCTGATCCAGGGCCGCGAGCAGGGCTGGCCGCTCTGGACCTGGCTCTGCCTGGCGGGCTCGGTCGCGCTGCTCGCCGCCTTCGCCGTGCACCAGCACCGGACCCGCGCCACCGGCTCGCCGCTGGTCGACACCCGGCTGTTCCGGACCCGCTCGTTCGCCGCCGGGCTGCTCGCCCAACTCGCTTTCTGGCTCGGCCAGTCGTCGTTCTTCCTGGTGCTCGCCCTGTACCTGCAGCCGGGCCGTGGCCTGGACGCGCTCGGGGCGGGCCTGGTCTTCACCGCAATCGGCGTCGGCTACCTGATCACCTCGACCACCGCGCACCGCGTCGCCGCCCGCCTCGGCCGCCAGGCGGTCGCGCTCGGCGGGCTGCTGATGGCCGCCGGGCTGGGGCTGCTCGGCCTCGCTGTGCACGCCGCCGGGGCGACCGGCAGCGTCTGGTGGCTGGCGCCGGGCCTGTTCGTGGACGGCCTGGGCATGGGCCTGGTGATCGCACCGGTCACCTCCGTGGTGCTGGCCGGGGTGGAGCCGCAGCTGGCCGGTTCCGCGGCGGGGGTGGTGGCCACCGTCCAGCAGGTCGCCGGCTCGCTCGGGATCGCGCTGATCGGCATCGTCTACTACGGCGCCGCCGACCCGGCCGCCGCCTTCGGCCGGAGCGTCGCGGTCCTGGCGGTGCTGGAGCTGCTGCTGGTGGGCCTGGTGCAGCTGCTGCCCCGCCGGGCGGCCTGAGCTCCGAAGGCGCCCGCCGGGGAGCACGGGGCCCGGGGAGGACGGCGCCCGGCCGGCACGGGACCCGGGGAGGACGGCTCCCCGGCCGGGGACGGGGCCCAGGGAGGACGGGGGCCCGGGCAGGACGGGGAAGACGTGGGCGGGTGGGCCTCCGGGGCCCACCCGCCCGTTCCGTTCCGTCCCCCCGATCGGGTTGGATGGGTGGATGAGCGAGGAGAAGAGCGCCGTACCGGCGTGGGAGCAGCGGTTCAGGGCGGCCCGGGTTTCCCTCCCGGACTGGGCGGAGGACGCCCCCGACCGGGCGTTGTACGTGTCCAACGCGACCGGCACCTACGAGGTGTACGCCTGGGACCGCGCCGGCGACACCCACCGCCGGGTGACCGACCGACCGAACGGCACCACCGACGCCGAGCTGTCCCCCGACGGCGCCTGGGTCTGGTGGTTCGACGACAACGACGGCGACGAGTTCGGCATCTGGCGCCGCCAGCCCTTCGCCGGCCGGGCGGACGGCCCCGCGGGTACCGACGGCGCCGACGGCGCGACCGGCCCCGACGAGGAGGCCGTCCCCGGCCTGGCCGCCTCCTACTCGGCGGGCCTCGCCCTCGGCCGGGACGGCACGGTGGTGGTCGGCCGCTCCACCGACGAGCACGGCACCACCCTGCACCTGCGCCGCCCCGGCGCGGCGGAGGCGGTGGAGATCTACCGGCACGAGGAGTACGGCGGCGTCGGCGACCTCAGCTACGACAGCACGCTGCTGGCCATCGACCACACCGAGCACGGCGACGCGATGCACTCGGCGATCCGGGTCGTCCGGCTCGCCGACGGCGCGACCGTCGCCGAGCTGGACGAGGTCACCGGCCGCGACGAGCCGCGCGGAGTCGCCTGCCTCGGCTTCGCCCCCGTCGAGGGCGACACCCGGCTGCTGGTGGCCCACCAGCGCAGCGGCCGCTGGGAACCGATGATCTGGGACGTCGCCACCGGCGCCGAGACCGCGCTGCCGCTCCGCGACGAGCAGGGCCGCGAGCTGCCCGGCGACGTCTCCGCGCAGTGGCGCCCGGGGGCCCGCGCGCTGCTGGTCGAGCACGAGTACGAGGCGCGCAGCGAGCTGTTCTCGTACTCGCTGGACGAGGAACCGGGCAACGGCGGCCGCCTGACCCGCCTGGAGACCCCGCGCGGCACCGTCAGCGGTGCCACCCCCCGCCCGGACGGCACGGTGGAGTACCTCTGGTCCTCGGCCGCCGAGCCGTCGGCCGTCCGCTCCACCGCCGGCACGGTGGTGCTGCGGGCCCCCGGCACGGTCCCGCCCCGCTCGGTGCCGGTCGAGGACGTCTGGGTCGACGGGCCCGGCGGGCGGGTGCACGCACTGGTCCAGCGGCCGGCCGGGGCCGGCGACGGTCCGTTCCCGACCGTCTTCGAGATCCACGGCGGGCCGACCCACCACGACAGCGACTCCTTCGCCGCCGGCCCGGCCGCCTGGCTGGACCACGGCTTCGCGGTGGTCCGGGTCAACTACCGCGGCTCCACCGGCTACGGCCAGGCCTGGACGGACGCGCTGCGCGAGCGGGTCGGCCTGATCGAGCTGGAGGACATCGACGCGGTCCGCGCGTGGGCGGTGGCCGAGGGGCTCGCCGATCCCGACCGGCTCGTCCTCAGCGGCGGCTCCTGGGGCGGTTACCTCACCCTGCTCGGTCTCGGCGTGCAGCCGGAGAACTGGGCGCTCGGCGTCGCCGCCGTCCCGGTCGCGGACTACCTGACCGCGTACGAGGACGAGATGGAGGCGCTGAAGTCGCTCGACCGCACGCTCTTCGGCGGCACGCCGCAGGAGGTGCCCGAGCGCTGGACGGCCTCCTCGCCGCTCACCTACGTCGACCGGGTGCGGGTGCCGGTCTACATCAGCGCCGGGGTCAACGACCCGCGGTGCCCGATCCGGCAGATCGAGAACTACGTCGAACGGCTGGAGCAGCTCGGCACCCCGCACGAGGTGTACCGGTACGACGCCGGGCACGGCTCGCTCGTGGTCGAGGAGCGGATCAAGCAGCTGCGACTGGAGATCGACTTCGTGCGCCGCCACCTCGGCGCGAACGGCGCCTCGAAGGGCGCCTCGAACGGCGCATCGCAGGGCGTCGGGGAGAATCGGGCCGGGGTCGCCGCGGGAGCCGTGGCCACGGACGGCACGACCGACGGGGGGACCGGGTGAGACGTCTGCTGGCGATCGTAGGGGTGGGGGTGGCCGGGGCCCTGGTGCTCACCGGCTGCTCGGATCAGGACAGCAGCAGCGGAGCAGCCTGCCCGCCGACCGCCTCGCCGTCCACCCGGCCGACGTCCCCGGCCCCCGCGTCGCCGTCGGCCCCGACTTCGGCCAAGGCATCGGCCGCTGCCCCGGCCTCGGCCTCCGCCGCCGCTTCCGGGAAGGCAAGTGCCTCGGCGGGGAGCCTCGCCGTCCGGTCCGCCGTCCAGCCCGCCGTCCAGGCCGCCTTCCGCACGGCGGAGAGCGGCGAGGGGGACGACGGGGTGGTCGTACTCGCCAAGTCCGGGTCGAAGTCGTCGGGGTCGAAGTCGTCCGGCTCCAAGGGGTCCAAGAGCGGACGCAAGACGCGCCACCACACCGACTACGACTCGGACGACGACGACTACGGGAACGGGAACGGGAACGGCAGCCGGTGCAGCAACCCGCCGCCGAGTCCGACGGCCTCGGCCACGCCTGCCCCGACCCCCTCGGCCTCGGCTCCGTCACCGGCCTCAACCCCGTCGCCGACCGCGCGCGTACCGGGCACCCCGGCCGTACCGTCGCTGCCGGTCGTACCGACGGCGAAGCCGACGCGCTGAGCCCCCGCGAGGGCTACTCCAGGACCGGGTCCAGCCCGAGGGCCCGGTCCTGCTCGGCCTCCGCCTCGCGGCGCACCAGGCGGAACCACATGAAGACGACGAAGCCGCCGAAGACGAACCACTCCAGCGTGTAGCCCAGGTTCTGGAACGCGCGCAGGGTGAGCCCGTCGCCGCCCTGCGGCTGCACGGTCGGCACCGGGGTCAGCCCGGCCGGAGCCGCGTCCGCGGACACCCAGCCGTCGTACCAGCCCTCGTAGGACAGCTTGTTGACCAGCGCGGCCTGGTTGATCGTGCCGAGCTGCCCGGCCGGGAGGCCGCCGGCCACCGCGCCGTTGCTGCCGCTGCTCTCGCCGGCCTGGAGCCGCCCGGTCACCGTGACCTCGCCGGCGGGTGCCGCGGCGGCCACTCCCTCGGCGGCTGCGCCCTCGGCGGGTGCACCCGGCGCCCACCCGCGCACGACGGCGACGGTCCGGCCGTCTCCGGTGCGCAGCGGGGTGAGCACGTAGTAGCCCTGCTTGCCGTCCAGGACCCGGTTGGGGACGAGCAGTTGGTGTTCCTGGTCGAAGGTGCCGGACACCGTCACGGCCCGGCCGACGGTGTCGGTGGTGACCTGCGGCCGGTCGGCGCCGAGCAGTTCCCCGAGCGGCCTGGCCGAGCCGGCGTCGTCCACCGTCCTGCTGATCTCCTGGTGCGAGGAGACCTTGTCCTCGAACCGGCCGAGCTGCCAGGTGCCGAGCCAGACGCACACCGCCACGGCCGCAACGGCCAGCGCGGTGCCGCTCAGCCAGCGCGGAGTGAGGAGAAACCGGTACACACCCCCACGGTAACCATTCCTCACGCCCCTCCCGACCACAGGGGTCGGCCCACCGGCACGGGAGGTCGGCCGTCCCGGCCTCCGGGCCCGCGCCTGCGCGGACGGGCCCGCGCGGGCGCGCGCCTGCGAGGACGGGCTCAGCCGGCCGACGGCGCCGTGGTCGGGGTCGGCGCGGGAGGAGGCGTGAGGGGCTGGGGCGCGGTGCGGTAGACGGTGCCCGCACAGGCGCCGGGCAGGACGGCCGTCGCGGTGGAGGGGCTGCCCGGGGCGGGGGTGTGGGCGATGGTGACGGCGGGTGGCGGCGAGCTGGGACCGCTGCTCGGGGTGATCGTGGGGCTCGGGACCGTGGTCGGGACGGTCGTCGGCGTGGCGGACGCCGGGGGCGCCGCGCTGGGCGCCTCCGAGGACGCGGCCGCCGGTGCCGCGCCGCCGGAGCCTCCGGTGGCGGCGGCCTGGGCCCCCGAGGTGGCGCCCGGGGCGGGGCCGGCGGCGACGGCCGGCCCGCCCGGCCCGGCCGTGGCGCTGGGGGTCGGGCCGCCCGGGGCGGGGCACCCGCCGGCGTCCGGCACCCAGCCGAAGTCCACCCGGTACCCGGCCTGCGGTGCGAGCAGCAGGCCCTGTCCGGCCCCGTCCCCGCCGACGGCCCCACCGAGGGATCCGCCCACGGACCCGCCCGCCGCGGCACCCGCGCCCGGGGCGGGCAGGCCGGTCGCCGGGTCGCCGGCCGTGTGGTCGCTCACCCGGATCCGGCCGGCGTCCGTCCCGGTGACGGCGACGACCGAGACCGCTCCTGGCCCACCGAGCCTGCACGCGCGCCCGGAGACGTTGAGCACCGTGAAGTACCCGTAGATCCGCCCGGCGGCGTCGGCCCTGCCGGTCTGCGCGGTGCCCTGCCCGAGGTCGCCGCGGGTGCAGAGCGGCACCAGCACCTCGCCGCCGCTGCTGGACGCGGTGGTGGGGGCGGGCAGACCCGGCCCCGTGCCGGCCGTGGTCGCCCCGGGGCTGGGCGGGGCGCTGGCGGAGCCGGACGGGCCGCCACTCGTGCCGGTGCCGCTCGTGCCGGAGTGCGGAGACTGGTTGGGGCCGACGGGGTCGTCGCCGGACTTGGTTCCGCCGACGGGGGCGGAGGCCGTCCCGCCGTGGGCGCCGGGCGAGCCGGGGCCGCCGGACAGGCCCAGGTGGTCGTCGTCGTGCAGGGCGGGCAGTGCGATGGCCACGGCGAGCGCCAGCGCGGCGGCTCCGGTCCAGGCGCCGCGCACGGCGGCGCGCCGTCGGGGTACGGCGTGGCGGATGCGGTGCAGGCCCGCGGGGTCGGGCTGGACTTCGGAGACCGCGCGCTGCATCAGCTCGCGGATCCGCCGTTCCTCCGCGCTCAGTCCGTCCCGGCCCAGTCCGTCCCGACTCAGCCCGTCCCGGTTCGGGCCTCCCGGGTGCGGCCCGCCCGGCTTGAGCCCGTCCCGGTGCGGCCCGCCCGGCCTCGGCCCGTTCGTACTGCCGGGGCCGCCCCTGTCGTCAGCCATGCCCGGCCTCCATCTGGACCCGCAGCGCGGCGAGCCCCCGCGAGCCGTACGCCTTCACCGAACCGAGCGAGATGCCCAGGGTCTCCGCGACCTGCGCCTCCGTCATGTCCACGAAGTAACGCAGCACCAGAACCTCCCGCTGACGGCGTTGCAGACCCCGCAGCGCGGCCTTCAACTGATCGCGCTCCAGCGCATCGTAGGCTCCTTCTTCTGCACTGGCCATGTCAGGCATGGGCTTCGGCAGCAGCCGCAGGCCGAGGATCCGGCGACGCAGCGTGGAGCGGGACAGGTTGACCACGGTCTGCCGCAGGTAGGCGAGCGTCTTCTCGGGCTCGCGGACCCGGCGCCGGGCCGCGTGCACCCGGATGAACGCCTCCTGGACCACGTCCTCGCAGGTCGAGAGGTCGTCCAGGAGCAACGCCGCCAACCGCAGCAGGGAACGGTAGTGGGCCTGGTAGGTCTCGGTGAGCAGGTCCTCGCTGGTGCCCGCGCTGGTACCGGCACCGGAGTCCGCCGGGCCGGGTGGGACCGCCTTCATCTGACTGTCTTCCGGCCTATCCGCAGGCCAATGGGCGCGCAGCGGGAACGTCACCGCGGCCGTTGCCGAGATGCCCGCCCCTGCCCTCACCATCACGTTCGCCACGCCCGTTGGACACTCGATCCCCTGTCATGGTTGCCCAGCCCGGGGGACATTCTCGCGCATGGGCCGGAGCGGCCTCCAGGGGATACGGCCGATTCCACGATCGGCCCGGCGGAGGGATCCGGATCCGTGTGCCCGGAACGTGGAGCACGGCGCCCGGAATGTGGACGGTGCGTGAAGCCCGCTTCGTGAGACGTGGAAACCGGCCCGTGAGACGCGAGGCCCGGAAAGCGGACGGCGGCGCCACCCCGGACCGTGCGGTGCGAGGCCGTGGAACGGACGGGACGTCACCCCCCGACCCCGTGCGGCGCGGGCCGCGGCACGCGGACGGCGCGTCAGCCGGAGAGCTCGCCCGCGACCAGTTCGGCGATCTGCAGGGCGTTGAGCGCCGCCCCCTTGCGCAGGTTGTCGCCGCAGAGGAAGAGGTCCAGCGCGGCCGGGTCGTCCAGCGCCCGGCGGACCCGCCCGACCCAGACCGGGTCCGTCCCGACGACGTCGTTCGGGGTGGGGAACTCACCCGACGCCGGGTCGTCGTAGAGCACCACGCCGGGGGCGTCGCGCAGGATCTCCTGGGCGTGCTCCTGGGTGACCTCGCGTTCGAAGACGGCGTGCACGGCCAGCGCGTGGGTGCGCACCACCGGGATGCGGACGCAGGTCGCGGAGACCTTGAGGCCGGCCAGGCCGAGGATCTTGCGCGACTCGTCACGGAGCTTCAGCTCGTCGGACGCCCAGCCGCCGTCCATCAGCGAGCCGCTCCACGGCACCGCGTTGAGCGCCAGCGGGGCGGCGAACGGCCCGTGGTCGGCGACCAGCGCGCGCAGGTCGCCGGTCTGCTCGCCGACCTCGGTGCCGGCGACCAGCGCGACCTGCTCGCGCAGCGCGTCCACGCCGGCCCGGCCCTCGCCGGAGGCGGCCTGGTAGGAGGCGACGACCAGTTCGCTGAGCCCGTACTCGGCGTGCAGCGCGCCGAGCGCCGCGATCATCGTGAGCGTGGTGCAGTTGGGCCCGGCGATGATGCCGCGCGGGCGCATCCGGGCCGCCGCCGCGTTGACCTCGGGGACGACCAGCGGGACGGCGTCGTCCATCCGGAACGCCGCGGAGTTGTCGACCACCACGACGCCCTTGGCCGCGGCGACCGGCGCCCAGCGGGCGGAGACGTCGTCGGGCACGTCGAACAGCGCGACGTCGATCCCGTCGAAGACCTCCTCGGTGAGCGGGAGCACCTCGACGAGCTCCCCGCGCACGACCGGCTTGCGGCCGGCCGAGCGCGGGGAGGCGACGAGGCGCACCTCGCCCCAGATGTCCTGACGGAGGGGGAGCAGGCCGAGGAGCACCTCGCCGACCGCGCCCGTGGCGCCGACGACGGCGAGGTTCGGCCTCCGGGTCATCGCCCGGTGCCTCCGTAGACGACCGCTTCGTCCGACTCGCTGTCCAGCCCGAAGGCGGTGTGGACGGCGCGCACGGCCTCGTTGACGTCGTCGGCGCGGGTGACGACCGAGATCCGGATCTCCGAGGTGGAGATCAGCTCGATGTTGACGCCGGCCTCGGAGAGCGCCTCGAAGAAGGTCGCGGTGACGCCCGGGTTGGAGCGCATGCCGGCGCCGACCAGGGAGATCTTGCCGATCGCGTCGTCGTAGCGCAGCGACTCGTAGCCGATGCCCTCCTTGACCCGGCCGAGCGCGTCGATGGCCTTCTGGCCCTCGGTCTTCGGCAGGGTGAAGGAGATGTCGGTCAGCCCGGTCGACGCGGCGGAGACGTTCTGCACCACCATGTCGATGTTGACCTCGGCGTCGGCGATGGCGCGGAAGATGCGCGCCGCCTCGCCCGGCTTGTCCGGCACGCCGACGACCGTGACCTTGGCCTCGGAAGTGTCGTGGGCGACTCCGGAGATGATGGCCTGCTCCATCTCGCCCCCTTCGGGCTGGTTCGGGTTGTCGTTGCTGACGATCGTCCCGGGAAGGCCCGAGAAGGACGAGCGTACGTGAATCGGGATGTTGTAGCGCCGCGCGTACTCCACGCAGCGGTCGAGCAGGACCTTGGAACCGGACGAGGCCAGCTCCAGCATGTCCTCGTACGCGATCCAGTCGATCTTGCGGGCCTTCTTCACCACGCGCGGGTCGGCGGTGAACACGCCGTCCACGTCGGTGTAGATCTCGCACACCTCGGCCTTGAGGGCCGCGGCGAGGGCGACGGCGGTGGTGTCCGAGCCCCCGCGGCCGAGCGTGGTGATGTCCTTGCTCGTCTGCGAGACGCCCTGGAAGCCGGCCACGATCGCGATGTTGCCCTCGTCCAGGGCGGTGCGGATGCGGCCCGGCGTCACGTCGATGATGCGCGCCTTGTTGTGGACGGAGTCGGTGATGACACCGGCCTGGCTGCCCGTGAAGGACTGGGCCTCGTGACCCAGGGATTTGATCGCCATGGCCAGCAGGGCCATGGAGATGCGCTCTCCAGCGGTCAGCAGCATGTCGAACTCACGGCCGGCAGGGATGGGTGACACCTGCTCCGCGAGTTCGATGAGCTCGTCCGTCGTGTCGCCCATCGCGGACACCACGACGACGACCTCATGGCCGGCCTTCTTGGTGTCGACGATTCGACGGGCCACGCGCTTGATGCCCTCGGCATCCGCAACGGATGAGCCGCCGTACTTCTGCACGACAAGGCCCACGTGCGCTCCTCGACTTGTGTCGTTTCGGGGGCCCGGGGCCCCCGTACCCCCGGGTGGCGGGGGTAGTGCGGTCGGCGTCAGTCTACCGAGCAGGGGTGCCGCGACCGCCGCTTTCCATATGATGAGACGCCTGTTTCAGCAGGTGAGCGCCGTGACCGGGGTGGCCACCGGCAGGTCTGCGGGGCATCCGGGACGCTCCCGAAGAATCGGCGGACGAACGGACGGCGGCCCCGGGGTTTTCCTTCGCGGCCCCGGAGCCTGAGGCTTGCGTCACAGTCCGCCCTCCGCCCCGGCGGTCTACCGTCCGAGCCCCAGCTCGGCCGCCATCAGGTCGCCGGCCTGCTGCTCCAGCTGCTCGTCGGTGAGGCCGTCGTCGTCGGTGTCCGCACCGTCCGGAACCGCCCCGAGCGGGCTGTCCAGCCGGACGTGGGCGATCAGCGACTGCAGCGCCCGCAGCACCGCCGAGCAGGTCGTGCCCCAGTTGGAGAGGTACGAGAACTGCCACCACCAGAGCGCCTCGCTGACCCGCCCCTCGCGGTAGTGGGTGAGCCCGTGCTGGAGCTCGCTGACCACGCCGGCCAGGTCGTCCGAGATCCGGAAGGCGTTCGGCTTCTCCGGCGGCCCGTACGGGTCGAAGACCTCGTGGTAGACGTCGATGGGCGCGAGCAGCTCGGCCAGCCGCTCGCGCAGCTGCTCGCCGTCCGGCTCCGGCCCGGCGTCGGGCTCGAAGCGGTCCTCGGGGACGACGTCCTCGATGGCTCCCAGCCGGCCGCCGGCCAGCAGCAGCTGCGACACCTCCAGGAGGAGCAGCGAGACCGCGCTGCCGGGCTCGTCGCCCTTGGCGACCTCGCTGACGGCGAGCACGAAGCTCTCCACCGAGTCCGCGATCTGCACCGCGAAGTCGTCGGGCTCCGAGCCGTGCGCGTGGGTGTGCGGGGCGTGCCGGTCCGGGGCCGGGCCGGCCGGGTGGGGGCCGGCCTGGTGGGGCGTGTGGGGCTGCTGGTTGATCGTCCGGTCAGACATCGAGCAGTCGTCTCCCTTCGAAGGCGCGACCGAGGGTGACCTCGTCCGCGTACTCCAGATCCCCGCCGACGGGCAGGCCGCTCGCCAGCCGGGTCACCTTCAGGCCCATCGGCTTGCAGAGCCGGGCCAGGTAGGTGGCGGTCGCCTCCCCCTCCAGGTTGGGGTCGGTGGCCAGGATCAGCTCGGTGACCGTGCCGTCCGCGAGGCGCGCGAGCAGCTCGCGGATCCGCAGGTCGTCCGGGCCGACACCCTCGATCGGGCTGATCGCGCCGCCCAGCACGTGGTAGCGGCCGCGGAACTCGCGGGTGCGCTCGATCGCGACGACGTCCTTGGACTCCTCGACCACGCAGATCACCGCGAGGTCGCGGCGCGGGTCGAGGCAGACCCGGCACTGCTCGGCCTCCGCGACGTTCCCGCAGACCGCGCAGAACCGGACCTTGTCCTTGACCTCCAGCAACGCGTGCGCCAGCCGGCGGACGTCGACGGGGTCGGCCTGCAGGACGTGGAAGGCGATCCGCTGCGCGCTCTTGGGCCCGACGCCGGGCAGCCTGCCCAGTTCGTCGATGAGGTCCTGAACCACGCCCTCGTACACGTCGCGCCTTCCCTAGGTGGCCGGTGCCGGCCGGTCGGTGGTGCACCCGCTCGGGGTACTCCGGTGCCATCATCCAACGAACAGGGCGCCGGGCGCACCGCCCGACGCCCTACTCCCGCATAAATCACACAGGTCCGTCGCCTGAACTTCAGAGCATCACGACCCCGGACCCTCCCCACCGGTCGGGGAAGGTCCGCAGGTCAGAAGGGCAGACCCGGGATGCCGCCGCCCAGGCCCTGGGTCAGCGGGCCCATCCGCTCGGCCTGCATCTTCTGCGCGGTCTGGTTCGCGTCCCGGACCGCCGCCAGGATCAGGTCGGCCAGGGTCTCGGTGTCCTCCGGGTCGACGGCGGCCGGGGCGATGGTCAGCGCCACCAGCTCACCGGCACCGGTCACCGTGGCCTCGACCAGGCCGCCGCCCGCCGAACCGTTCACCTTCGCCTCGGCCAGCTCCTGCTGGGCCTGGGCGAGGTCCTGCTGCATCTTCTGCGCCTGCTTGAGCAGCTGCTGCATGTTGGGCTGGCCACCACCGGGGAACACGGCTCACTCCCTTGCGTTCGGGTTCGTCTTACGGGTTCGTCTTGCAGACACGTCTGTGCGACACGTCCTGCTCGGCTCGCGTCGTCCGCGGCAGCCGTGGCGGCCGCGTCTCGCGCGTCGTCGCGTCGTCGCGCCGTACGCATCATCACGTCGTCGTCGTACGCGTCGTCACCCCGAGCCTACGTGGTGCTCGTCCGTCAGCCGCCGCCGTGGCGGATCTCCTCCAGGACCGTCGCACCCAGCTCCCGGATGATCAGCTCCTGACCGGAGAACGTCTCCTCCTTGAGGTCCGGGTCGTCCTCCTCCGGAATGTCGTCCTCCAGCGCGACCGCCGGACCGGCGGGCGCGGCCGGCCGGGCCTGCACGGGCTGGGCCGGCGCCACCGGGGCGGCCGGTGCCATCGACGCGGCCGGGGCCGCCGGGGCGACCTGTGCCGACGGGGGTGCGGCCACGGGCGCGGGCGACGGGACCGGCGCGGGCGCAGCAGGCTGCGCCGGGGGCGCGAACGCCGCCGGACGCGCCGGAGGTGCACCCCAGCCGCCGCCGCTGTTGCCACCGCTGTTGCCGAAGCCGCCGCCGGCGGGTGCCGCGCCGCCGCCCGCTCCGGCGGCCACCCCGCCGGACGAGCCGCCCGAGGGGTCGACGATGCACTCGATCCGCCAGTCCACGCCGAGCGCGTCCGACAGCGCCTGGCGCAGCACGTCGTCGCTGTTGCTGCCGACGAAGCTGTCCCGGGCGCCCGCGTTGATGAACGACACCTGGAGCACGCTGCCGTCGAACCCGGCCACCTGGCCGTTCTGGCTGAGCAGGATCCAGGTGAAGCGGCGGCGGTTCTTCACCGCCTCCAGGATCTGCGGCCACATCTGGCGGATCTGCGTGGCACCCTGCTGCGCGGCGCCCGACGGCTGCCCGCCGGCCTGGGCCGCCGCGGGCGCGGGGGCCTGCGCCGGCTGCGGCACGGCCTGGACGGGGGCGGCCTG